>JAGRDO010000046.1:0-2855 GCA_020447005.1 Paracoccaceae bacterium | reverse complement strand
CATCCCGTGCGGGCAGCCGAAATTCAGTTCGACCCCATCGGCCTCGGTATCCTCGATAGCCCCGAGGATCGACTTCCAGCTGTCCTCATCGCAGGGCACCATCAGGCTGATCACCAGCGCCCTGTCGGGGTAATCCCGCTTGACCGACTTGATCTCGCGCAGGTTCACCTCAAGCGGGCGGTCGGTGATCAACTCGATGTTGTTCAGGCCCAGAAGCCGCCGATCCGCGCCCCAGATCGCGCCATAGCGCGGCCCGTTGACATTGACCACCGGCGGGCCTTCGGCGCCAAGCGTCTTCCAGACCACCCCGCCCCAACCCGCCTCAAAGGCGCGGCGGACGTTATATTCCTTGTCCGTCGGCGGGGCCGAAGCCAGCCAGAAGGGGTTTGGGGATTTGATCCCGATGAAAGTCGTCGTCAGATCAGCCATTGGTGCCTCCCCAGCCCATCAGGCTTGCATGAATATCCTCGGCGGCGTCGCGGCCCTCGGCCACCGCCGTCACCGTCAGATCCTCGCCTCCGCTCGCGCAATCGCCCGCCGCCCACACACCGGGGACAGAGCTGCGCCCGGCCCCGGTGACGGCGATCTTGCCGCCCTCGATCTTCAGCCCTTCGGGCGCACCGCCCAGGGTCTGACCGATGGCCTTCATCACCTGATCCGCCTTCAGCCGGAAGGTCTCATCGCGCAGCGTCAGGCCGTTTGGCCCATCCTCGGTATAGGCGAACTCGATCTCGGACACCGCGCCATTGCCATGCACCCGCACCGGGGCCGCGTCATGAATGATCCTGACCCCGACAGACGCGGCGTGCTCCTGCTCATGGACCGATGCGCTCATCTTTTCTTGCCCGCGCCGGTAGACGATGGTGACATTCTCTGCCCCAAGCAGCTTGGATTGCACGGCGGCATCAACCGCTGTCATGCCACCGCCAATCACCACGACATCGCGACCGATGGGCAATTTCGCCCGGTCGGGCTGTTGGCGAAGTTCGGAAATGAAATCAACGGCATCAAGGACATTCTTCATGCCGTCGCCCTCGGCCCGGAGCGCGTTGACACCGGCAAGGCCGATGGCCAGAACGACCGCGTCGTGATCCGCCGTCAGCCCGTCCAGCGTCAGACCCGCGCCCAGCGACTTGCCGTTCACGACGGTGATCCCGCCGATCTTCAGCAGCCAGTCGACCTCGGCCTGCGCGAAACCTCCCGGCGATTTGTAGCTGGCAATGCCGTATTCGTTCAGCCCGCCCGGCTTGGCGCGGGCATCATGGATCACGACATCATGGCCCTTCATCGCCAGACGGTGCGCGGCCGAAAGCCCGGCCGGGCCAGCGCCGACGACCGCGATTTTCCGGCCCGTCGCCTTGCCGCGGGTGAAGGGATGGACACCCGCCCCCATCAGGCTGTCGGTGGCAAAGCGCTGCAACCGGCCGATCTCGACCGGCTTGCCCTCGGCCACCTCGCGCACGCAGACCTCTTCGCACAGCTGTTCGGTCGGGCAGACGCGCGCGCACATGCCGCCAAGAATATTCTGGGAAAAGATCGTCTTCGCCGCCGCCTCGGGCGTGCCGGTCGCGATCTGGCGGATGAAAAGCGGGATGTCGATCGTCGTCGGGCAGGCCGTCATGCAAGGCGCGTCATGGCAGAAATAGCAGCGATCCGCCGCCACCCGCGCCTCATGCGCGTCATAGCGCGGGGCAATATCCGAAAAATTCCGCTGATATTCATCCGCCCCAAGCCGCCCTGCCGCGACACCGGGGGTTAGCTGGCTATTGCCCATCGACGGCCTCCCTGATCCGTACTTTTGGAAAAGCTGACACCGAATCTGTTTTTTATCAACTGGTAAATTTTTTCGATGCAGTGGAAATCGCCAGGATTCGGAACAGGCTCTTTGCCGCGCCCACGGGGAAAGTCGCGCTTTCCACCGTCGCTCCAAACGCGTATAACCGGCTGGACAAAAAGGCCCGCGAAACGCAAGACGGGCAGACGGACAGGACCGATCGGGGATATCGATGACCAAATCTTCGTATGACAGCGACGTCGCCTTTATCGAGGCGCTCGCGGATCTTCTGAACAAGAACAGCCTTGCCGAGCTGAACGTCAAACGCGAATACGGCGAAAATGACAGCCTGAATGTGCGCGTGACGAAATACGCGGCCCAGGTGGCTGCTGCGGCCCCGGCCGCCGCCGCGCCGGTCGCGATGGCCGCGCCCGCACCCGCCGCCGCCGCGCCCGTTTCCGAAACCGCGGCCCCCGTCGATCCCAGCCATCACCCCGGCGCCGTCACCTCGCCGATGGTCGGCACGGTCTATCTGGCTGCCGAGCCGGGCGCGGATCCCTTCGTCTCCATCGGGGCCCAGGTCAAGGAAGGCCAGACCGTCCTGATCGTCGAGGCCATGAAGACGATGAACCATATCCCCGCCCCCCGGTCGGGAACGGTCAAGCGCATCCTTATCGAGGATGGCAGCCCCGTCGAATACGGCGCTCCGCTTCTCATCATCGAGTGAGGGCGGGAATGTTCCAGAAAATCCTCATTGCCAATCGCGGCGAAATCGCGCTGCGCGTGATCCGCGCCTGCCGCGAGATGGGCATCCGCTCGGTTGCGGTGCACTCTACGGCGGATGCCGATGCCATGCATGTCCGCATGGCGGATGAAAGCGTCTGCATCGGCCCGAATTCCTCGTCGCAAAGCTATCTGTCGATCCCCGCGATCATTTCGGCGGCCGAGATCACCGGGGCCGATGCGATCCATCCCGGCTATGGGTTCCTGTCGGAAAACGCGAATTTCGTGCAGGCGCTCGAGGATCACGGGATCACCTTCATCGGGCCGACCGCCGAACATATCCGCATCATGGGCGACA
>JAGRDO010000006.1:127119-130367 GCA_020447005.1 Paracoccaceae bacterium | reverse complement strand
TGAAACTCGCCACGCCGGCGAAGATGCGGCCATCGACCTCTGGCAGCACGACATGCATGGCCAGATCGGCGGGCGAGAGGCCGCGTTCGGCTTCGGCCCAGTCCTTTTTGCGTGCCGTGGACAGCGCCACCTGAAAGACCGGGCAGCCCGCCGCGTCAAGGGGCGAGGCAGAACCATCGGCGCCCTTCGCGGAAAACGCCGTCGCGTTGACAATGGCGGCGGGTTTCAGACGTGTCAGTTCGGCACGCAGCCATGTGGCGGCGGCGAGATCCTTGAGCGAGGCGGCATAGGCCCCGATCGCGGCAAACCCGCGTTCCTCCAATGCGGCGATCAGGGCATCGACCGGGTCGGTATCGGCCGACGTGAGGTAGGAGCGGTAAAAGGTGACGACGGCAAGCGGCCGGTCGGATGATGCGGGCTCTCGCACGACACCCTTGCCCGGCAGGTACCAGCCGAACCCCGGAACGGTCTTGTCGCCGACAACGGGGCCGGCGTAGAGGCCCGCCGCCAATGCCAACTGCTGAAGCGCCGCCTGCGCCGCAACGGCACCGCCCGCATCGCAAAGCGTTTGCAGCCGGCGCAGGGTCGATTTCGGCAGGGTGGAAAGTTCATCCAGCCGCGTGTCCTCGCGCCCGTCGGCGGGCAGGATGGCCAGCGCGACGCCGTTGCGCCGTGCGAAATCCTGCACCTGCGCAAGGCCATAGGGCCAGTAGCTTTCACCGCCGATCAGGCGGATGAGAATGCCCTTCGCACCCGGAAGTGTCTGTTCGACATATGTATCGACCGACAGCGGATGACGCAGCGCCACGAGATTCGCCAGCCGCATCGTCGGCAGCGCACCGGCAGCCCGATGCCAGCCCGCCGCGAAAGCGCCAAGGTCGCTGTCGGAAAACGAAAGCACCACCAGATCGGCCGGGGTTTGCCCCAGGTCGAACGGGGTGTCCGTTTCCTCCAGCCCATGGCTTTCGCGGAAGACGACATGCATCGCGGATCAGGCCCCTACGGTTTCGGGCATCAGAACCGCGCGGATCGCGACCGGATCGACATCGTCATGTTCGGCAATGACGACAAGGCGCGTCGCGCGCGGTGCGGCGCCCCACGGCCGGTCATATTGCGCGCGGACGCGTTCGCCCACGGCCTGTACCAGCATCCGCATGGGTTTGCCCTGAACGGCGACATAGCCCTTGACGCGCAGGATATTCTGTTCGCGCGCCAGCCGCACGATGGCGGCCTGAAGTGCGTCCGGGTCGGCGATCTCGGGCAGTTCGACCACGACCGTGTCGAAATCGTCATGCTCATGGTCGTCGTGGCCATCGTGATGCGAGGGGCGCGCGTCAAGGTCATCCTCGGCGGCGGCACCAAGCCCGAGAATCACGGCGGGGTCGATGCGGCCCTCTTCCATCGGCAGGATCGGCAGCTTGCGGGGGGCTTCGGCCTCGATCACCGCGCGGGCGGCGGCAAGACCGGCTGCGCCGGCAAGATCGGCCTTGGACAAAAGCACGATATCGGCGCAAGAGATCTGGTCTTCGAAGACTTCCGACAGGGGCGTTTCATGGTCGATCGAATCGTCCGCCTCGCGCTGGGCCTGCACGGCATCCTCATCGGGGGCGAAACGGCCCGCCGCGACGGCCTCGGCATCGGCCAGCGCGATGACGCCGTCCACGGTGATGCGGCTGCGGATCGCCGGCCAGTCGAAGGCCTTGAGCAGCGGCTTGGGCAGCGCAAGACCCGAGGTTTCGATCAGGATATGATCGGGGCGCTGGGGCAGGGCCATCAGCGCCTCGATCGTCGGGATGAAATCGTCGGCGACGGTGCAGCAGATGCAGCCATTGGCCAGTTCGACGATGTTTTCGGCCGGGCAGTTTTCATCCGCGCAGGATTTCAGGATATCGCCGTCAACGCCCACGGTGCCGAATTCATTGACCAGAACCGCCAGCCGCTTGCCTTGCGGGTTCTGCATCAGGTGGCGGATCAGCGTCGTCTTGCCCGAGCCGAGAAAGCCGGTGATGACGGTCACGGGGATCTTGTCGAGGTCAGTCATTCGAAGTCTCCAGCGGGGGGATGCGGGCAAGGCTTTGCTTGCGGAAGATCTGAGGACGGTCCCGCCATGGCACAATGCCGTCCGGGGTTGCGGCATAGGCGGCGACACCGGCGAGGATGTCGGCGACATGTTCGTCCGGGTTCAGACCGCGATAGACATAGGACCAGCGGCCGGGGCCGGAAATCGCGATGTTGCAACCGTGATCGCAGGCCGAAAGGCACTCGACAGGGACGATGCGGACGCCGTCCGGCGCGCCTTCGGATCGAAGCGCCTCCAGAAGGCGGGTTCCGGGGCGCAGCTCGCCATCGGGAACGGGCTGGCCCATCCGGCAGGTCGTGCAGACATGCAAAGTTACGGTCACGGGGCCGGTCGTCCTTTTCCTGTCGCGGAAAGGGGTGGGCCTGCGGGGGGCCAATCACGGCCCCGAGCCGGTCGCGGAATCCCCCGTCCGCCGTCACTTCGTTCCTGCTGGCAGGTCTCCCGGCTTGCGGATGTCAGGGACTTCGCCCTGGCGGCCCCTCCCCCTTCCCGGCATGTCGCCAGTGGGCCTGGGGGACCTCTCCGGTCACGGTCGCGGGGGCGGCTGCGCTTCGGCGCAGGACCACGGGTGGTCGCAAAGCCTGTCGCATTCCCTCTTCGCCTGCCCTAAGACAGGAACCAGCATCGCCTCTCCTGAGGCATGTGCTTCGACCTGTCAAGCAATGGAAGGGACCATGGCCGCTCTGAAACCGACCGATCCGGCCGAAGACGCCGCACGCCACGCCACGAAGATGGCCAAGAAGAAGGCCGCACGCGACAAGATCATGGCGACGAAAGAGGGCGAGAAGGGGCTTGTCATCGTCCATACAGGGGCGGGCAAGGGCAAATCCTCGTCCGGCTTCGGCATGATCCTGCGCTGCATCGCGCACGAAATGCCCTCGGCCGTCGTCCAGTTCATCAAGGGAGCGTGGTCGACGGGCGAGCGCACGCTGATCGAGGCCCATTTCGGTCATCTCTGCCAGTTCTACGCGATGGGGGAAGGGTTCACCTGGGAAACGCAGGACAAGGAACGCGATATCGCCGCCGCCCGCAAGGGCTGGGAAAAGGCCAAGGAACTGATCCGCGATGAGCGAAACAGAATGGTGCTTCTGGATGAGATCAACATCGCCCTGCGCTATGACTATCTGGACGTGGCCGAGGTGGTGGCCTTTCTGAAGGACGAAAAACC
>JAGRDO010000006.1:3492-127046 GCA_020447005.1 Paracoccaceae bacterium | reverse complement strand
TGACGCTGGTCAAGCATCCGTTCCGGTCGGGCATCAAGGGCCAGAAGGGCGTGGAGTTCTGATGGCGCGCGGATGCGGCGTTGATTTGGCAGGTGCGCCCGGGGTGTCACAGCCGGGGGCGCCGCCCCCGGACCCCCGAGGTATTTTAACCACGATGAAAGGATTGCGCGCGCAGAATGGTTCTGCGGTACAGGCGGAGGCGCCGATGACCGCCCACGGTGAAAGCACCCCGTCTCCCCGGACCTGTCCGCCCGAGGCGGGGTGCAGATCTGTTCCCCTGCCTTTCATCGTGGTCAAAAATACCTCCGCCGGAGGCATCCGACGGCGCGGCAGGCGCCTTGGCGGAGGTATGCCTTGGTCGCGCTGATGATTCAGGGCTGCGGTTCGAATGTCGGCAAGTCGTTGCTGGTCGCGGGGCTGTGCCGCTCCGCGAGGCGCAGGGGGTTTTCGGTCGCACCCTTCAAGCCGCAGAACATGTCGAACAATGCCGCGGTGACCGTCGACGGGGGCGAGATCGGGCGGGCGCAGGCCTTGCAGGCCATGGCTTCGGGGCTCGAGCCGCACACGGACATGAATCCGGTGCTCTTGAAGCCAGAGACCGATACCGGGTCGCAGGTGGTGGTGCAGGGCAGGCGGCTGACGACGGTGCGGGCAAGAGACTATGCCGCCCTGAAGCCGCAACTTCTGACCTCGGTGCTGGAAAGCTTCAACCGGCTGAAGGCCGCCCATGATCTTGTCATCGTCGAGGGTGCGGGCAGCCCGGCCGAGGTCAATCTGCGCGGGGGCGACATTGCCAATATGGGCTTTGCGCGGGCGGCGGATGTGCCGGTCGTGCTGGCGGGCGATATCGACCGGGGCGGTGTCATTGCGCAGCTTGTGGGCACGCAGGCCGTGCTTGACCCGGAGGATGCGGCATTGGTCGCGGGGTTTCTGATCAACAAGTTTCGCGGCGACCCGAGCCTTTTCGACGACGGATACCGGCTGATCGGGGCGCGGACCGGGTGGCGCGGCTTCGGGGTTTTGCCCTATTTCCGGGAGGCGTCGAAACTGCCCGCCGAGGATGCTCTGGACCTTGGCGGCAATGCGGGGGACGGGCCGCTGAAGATCGCCTGTCTGGCACTGTCCCGTATCGCGAATTTCGATGACCTCGACCCCCTGAAACTCGAACCGGCGGTCAGCCTGGCCATGGTTCGCGCGGGCGAGGCCATACCGGGGGATGCCGGTCTTGTGATTCTTCCCGGATCCAAATCCACGCGTGGAGATCTGGCCTTTCTGCGTGAGCAGGGCTGGGACATCGATCTTGCCGCGCATATCCGGCGCGGGGGGCATGTTCTGGGGATCTGCGGCGGCTACCAGATGCTCGGCTCGCGCATTTCCGATCCGGACGGGGTTGAAGGTGCCGCCGGCGACACGATCGGGCTTGGCCACCTTGATGTCGCGACGGTCATGACGGCGGACAAGCGGCTTGAGCGGGTCACGGCCGTTCATGCCGTCAGCGGCGTGGCGATGAGCGGGTACGAAATTCACATCGGGCGAACCGAAGGGGCAGACCGGGCGCGCCCTTTCGCGCATGTTTCGGGCATTGCCGAAGGGGCCATGTCGGCGAATGGCCGGATCATCGGCAGCTATCTGCATGGCATGTTCACGGGCGACGCATTCCGCGCCGCCTTTCTGGACCGGCTGGGGGCGGTATCGTCCCTTCGATACGGTGAGGATGTCGATGTGACGCTCGACCGTCTTGCCGATCACATGGAGACGCATCTGGACATTGACGGGCTTCTGGCGCTGGCCCGTTAGGGCGTTGCCAGGGCCGCCGCCAGCCGCGACCATTCTTCGGGGGTTCCCGGCATGCCAAGGCGCAGCCAGCTGTCGCTGTAGGGAAACACCCGCGACCAGATATGCGCCTTTGCCAGCCGTTCCTGTGACTTCAGGGCATTTCCCGTGTCATAGAGCCGAAAAAGCTCGGTTCCGCCGATGGTCCGCCACCCGGCCGATGCGGCGATTTCGTCCATCCGGGCCGTTTCCCTTGTCAGGCGCGCCGTCGTTTCCGCCTGCCATTCGGTATCGCTCAGCGCCTGTCTGCCAAGCTCGATCGCGGCGCCGGAAACCGGCCAGGGGCCGGCCATGGCCGCAAGCCGGGCTATCGGCCCTTCTGAGCCGAGGACAAACCCGAGACGAAGCCCGGCGAGGCCGTAGAACTTGCCGAAAGACCGGAGAATCAGCAGCCCGGGCCGGCCCGCGAAAGGTGCGATCGAGCAGTCGGGGCGAGGATCGGCAAAGCTTTCGTCCACAACAAGCGTGCCTATATCATCCTGAAGCGCCAGAAGCCTGTCCGTGGTCAGGCGGCGGCCATCCGGATTGTTGGGATTGACGATGACGGCCAGGTCCGCACCGGCGAGATCCTCGGGCCTTGATACCTCTTTCACCTGCCAGCCAGCGGCCACCAGCGCGCCGGCGTGTTCGTTATAGGTCGGGCCGAGCACGCGGGCATGCGCCGGCGCGGTCAACCTTGGGATCAGCTGGATTGCCGCCTGCGCCCCGGCCACCGGCAGGATGGCGGCGGTCGAACGATATGCGTTTGCGGCGGCGGCGATCAGCGTGTCGCGGGCGGATTCGGTCGGCAGATCGGTCCAGGCCGCGGCCGAGAGCCTGCCAACCGGATAGGGTACGCGGTTGATTCCCGTGGAAAGATCGATCCAATCCGATCTTTTGCCGCCAAATCTGGCCGCTGCCTTGTCGATGTTGCCACCGTGATCCCGCATCGCCCCTCCGCCATCAGGCAAGGGCAGATACCGCGACGAGCGCGACGAGAGCAAGGATAACGTAACCATAAAGCCGAAGCCCGCGGCGAAGGTCCGCGGGGCCCGGGTCGGGCGCCCCGAGATTGAGCCAGGGTTCGTCGGATATCCCGTCGGCATAGCTGCGCGGGCCGGACAGACGGACACCAAGGCCCCCTGCCAGTGCGGCCTCGGGCCAACCGGCATTGGGCGAGCGGTGGCGGCGGGCATCGCGCAGCATGGTTGTGAGCGCGACCCCGGGATGGCCGGACAAGAGCGCATAAAGCGCCCCGGTGAGTCGCGCGGGAATGATATTGACCAGATCGTCAAGTTTCGCGGAGGCCCAGCCAAAGGCTTCGTGACGCGGCGTGCGGTGGCCGATCATCGAATCGAGTGTGTTGATGGCCTTGTAGGCGACGATGCCCGGCAGGCCGAGGATGACCCCCCAGAAGACCGGGGCCACAATCCCGTCAGAGCTGTTTTCGGCAAGGCTTTCCAGCGCGGCGCGGCTGATACCGGCTTCGTCCAGCTGGTCCGGATCGCGCCCGACGATGCGGCTGACCGAGACGCGCGCCGAGCGCATGTCGCCTGCATCGAGGTCATCGGCGACGGCGGACACATGTTCACGCAAGGAGCGGGTCGCGATGAAGGGCCAGGCGAGGATGCCGCCCAAAACGATGCCCAGATTTCCTTCGGGCAGCAGGAACGTGAGGAGCCATGCGATCTCGGCCGCGATGCCGACGACAATGACCAGCGTGGCTATGCCGCCCATCCTGCGTGCGCGGTCGTCGATGCCATCGCCGCCGAAATGCCGGTCGAGAAACCCGATGAGCCGCCCCATCCACGTCACGGGATGGCCGATTGCTTCGTACAGAAGTTTCGGCCAGCCGATCAACGCATCGATAGCCAAGGCCACAAGCATCATGGATGCGCCCGACATCTTACCCCCCAACCCTGATACCAATTAAACACCGGTGCCCGCTTCAGGCCTGACGGGCGATTTGGAGTCATAGTCCCATCGTTTGCGACATAAAAGGGGGATATGGTCGGACCCGGGTTCCTTTTGGACTCATTGGGTAAAATGCGGATAGTCATCCGATATCCGCCGTTCTGTTGACAAAGACGATGGACCAGCGGCCATCCGGGGCGGCGCGGAGCCGTGTCATCGACAGGTGCGCGATCTCGTACGAGAGGGCCGATGCGAGCGATCCGTTCGCAAGGGCGATGGCCGCCCGGACCGTGCCGGCATGGGCGACGACAGTCGTGTCGCCCTGACGGGCGAGTGTCTGCAATACCGGCGCGACGCGATGCGCCATGTCGGCGAAGCTTTCCCCTTTTGGCGGCCGGTGACTGGCAAGGTAATCGAGGCTTTGCGGACCCAGATCGGGAAGATCGGCATAGGCGAGCCCTTCCCATTCGCCGAAATCCTGTTCCCAAAGGCTGTTTTCGAGTGCGTCGGGGCGGCGGCCGGGCCAGAGGGCGGCGGCGGTTTCTATGCAGCGGCGGGCCGGGCTGGCGATCAGCCGCGCGGGAACGGGCAAATCGCGCGCCATTCGGGCAATGCGCATGTCGCCATCGGTGTTCGCCCGGACATCCGTCCGGCCGCAAAGACGGCCGGGGGAACGCGTGGGCGCGTGCCGTATGATCGTGATCTCGGTCGTATCGCTGCCGTTCACTGTCGGATTCTCACTTTCACCGGGTACGGGTTTCTGATTTTAGATCGGCTCATGGGCAAGACGATATTCATTACAGGTGGCGCACGATCGGGCAAAAGCGGCATTGCCGAGGCAATGACGCTCTCGCTTGGGGTTCGCGCCGTCTATATCGCAACGGCCGAGGCAGGCGATGATGAAATGGCCCGGCGAATCGCCGACCATCAGATGCGGCGCGGGCCCGAATGGACGACCCGCGCCGAACCTCTGGATCTTGTCGCCGCGCTGAAGGCGACGGATGGGCAGGGGCCGAGACTGGTCGATTGCCTGACGCTCTGGCTGTCCAATCTGATGTTCGCCGGGCGCGACTGGCGGCAAGCGGGGCAGGAACTGGTTTCTGCCCTGGCGGTGCAGGATGACCCGGTCGTCATCGTCAGTAACGAGCTGGGCAGTGGTATCGTGCCCGAAAACAAGCTTGCCCGGGAATTCCGCGATGCGGCCGGGCTGGTCAATCAATGGGTGGCGGCGGGGTCGGACGAAGTCTGGCTGGCCGTTGCCGGACTTCCCCTGAAAGTAAAATGATATGACATTTCCCCGAGTAGCCGCCCTTTCCGACATCGCCAGATTGGCCGATCGCCTGCCCGTTGCCGACCATGCGGCGGCCGAAGCCGCCCGCGCGCGGCAGAATTCGCTGACCAAACCGCCGGGGTCTCTGGGACGGTTGGAGGCGCTGGCCGAGTTCATGGCCGAATGGCGCGGCACCGCGCGGCCCGAGATCTGGGGGGCGCAGGCGCTGGTCTTTGCCGGCAATCACGGCGTCTGCGCGCAGGGCGTGAACCCCTATCCGCAAGAGGTGACGGCCCAGATGGTGGCCAATTTCGAGGCCGGCGGCGCCGCGATCAACCAGCTTTGCGAGGTGAACGGGGCGAAACTTTCGGTGATCGCGCTGGAACTCGACCGGCCGACGGGGGATTTCACCGCCGGCCCGGCGATGTCCGAGACCGAGTGTCTCGACGCGCTGTGGCAGGGGGCATCCGCGGTCGATGAGGGCGCCGACATCCTTGTTCTCGGCGAAATGGGCATCGGCAATTCGACGGTTGCCGCCGCCCTTGCCGCCGCCTGTTTCGGCGGGCCGGTTGCCGAGTGGACGGGGCCGGGAACAGGCTCTGACAATGCCGGAATCGCAAGAAAGATCGACGCGATCGAAAGGGGCCTGAAGCGTCACGCGAATGTCGCGGGCGATCCGCCCTTGATCCTTGCCGCCCTTGGCGGGCGCGAACAGGCGGCGATCTGCGGTGCCGTGCTGGCGGCGCGGGCCGCGCGGATCCCGGTGATACTCGACGGGTTCATCTGCACGGCCGCGGCGGCGGTACTTTACGCCACGGACAAGCGGTTGCTGGACCACTGCCTTGTCGGCCATGCCTCGGCCGAGCCGGGGCATCGCAAGCTGTTGGCCGCGATCCACAAGCGCCCGGTTCTGGAGTTCGACATGCGGCTGGGCGAAGGCTCGGGGGCGGCGCTGGCGCTGGGTATCGTGCGGGCGGCACTGGCCTGTCACAACGGCATGGCCACCTTCGGCGAGGCGGGAGTATCGGAGGCATGACCCCGTCGCGGGCAGATGAGGCGCGGCTGGCCTTTCAGCTTCTGACCCGCCTGCCCGTCGGCCGGATCGGGGGCGAGCCGCCCGCGATGGCCGCGAGTTCCTGGGCCTGGCCGCTTGCCGGTGCGGGTGTCGGCCTGATTTCGGCGCTGGCCTGCGGGGTTGGCACCCTGTTGGGACTGCCCGCGACGATGTCCGCCCTGATGGCGCTGGCGGCCGGGCTGCTGGCGACCGGCGCCATGCATGAGGACGGGCTGGCCGATCTGGCGGACGGGTTTGGCGGCGGCCGGAACCGCGAACGCAAGCTGGAGATCATGCGCGACAGCCGGATCGGCACCTATGGCGTGGTGGCCTTGTGCATCGCGCTGGGGATGCGCGCCGTTGGCATCGCCGCGCTGGCCGGGGCCGGAGGGGCCGCGATGGCCCTGATCGGGATCGCTGCGGCAAGCCGCGCGGTTCTGCCGATGGCACTGATCCGCATGCCCGCGGCGCGCGACAACGGTTTGGGCAGGATGGCGGCCGGGGATGATCCCGCCCCGGCATGGGCCGCTGCGTTGATCGGGTTTTTCTGCCTTCTGCCGCTGGGGCTTGGGACCGCGCTTCTGGTGGCCTTCGCGATGGTGTTGGCGGCCCTTATTCTGGCGGGGATCGCCATGCGCCAGATCGGCGGGCAAACCGGCGACGTTCTGGGCGCCATGCAGCAGGTGGCAGAGGTTGCCGGCTGGGTCGCCCTGTGCGCCCTGCTTTGATCAAACATCCGCCGGGCGCTCTTCATTCGGCATCATTGTCCCAAAAATTCCGTATTCCAATTTGATCAAATTAGGACGATAACCTTGCCAATCAAGGAGAGTCGCCATGACACCCAACCCCGAGTTCATCGCCGGTATCGACAGGCGCAAGCTGCGCGACATCGCCACCCGCGAGGCCGACCGGTTTGCCGCGGCGCGGCCGCTGACGCGGATGGCCCTGGAAAAGGGCGCGGACAGCTACCTTGATTCGGTGCCGATGCACTGGATGAAGGATTGGCCGATGCCTTTTCCCCTGCTGGTCGAAAAGGCCAAGGGGGCGCAACTGACAGATCTCGACGGGCACAGGATTGATGATTTCTGCCTTGGCGATACCGGATCCATGTTCGGCCATTCGCCCGAACCCGTCGCCCGCGCGATCGCCGAACAGGCGGCGAACGGGCTGACCTATATGCTGCCGACCGAGGCCGCGCTGATCGCGGGGAAATTGCTGAGCGCGTGTTTTGGCGACTTCAAATGGCAGATCGCCACCACGGCCACGGATGCCAACCGCTTTGCCATCCGCGTCGCCCGCGCGGTGACCGGCAGGCCCAAGATCCTGGTCTTCAACGGCTGTTATCACGGCACGGTCGACGACGCGATGGTCGAGCTTTCGAACGGCAGGACGATGACGCGGCCGGGGCTGACCGGGCAGGTGACCGATCTGACCACGCTGGCCACCTGTGCCGAATTCAACGATCTGGCGGGTGTCGAGGCGGCATTGGCAAGCGGCGAGATCGCCGCGATCCTGACCGAACCGGTGATGACGAATTCCTGCATGGTGCTGCCTGACCCGGGCTTTCATGCCGGGCTGCGCAGGCTGGCCGATCACTATGGCGCGCTTCTGATCATCGATGAGACGCATACGATTTCGTCCGGGCTTGGTGGATATACGGCCGTGCATGGGCTGAACCCGGATATCTTCGTCGTCGGCAAATGCGTGGCCGGTGGAATGCCGACCGCTGTCTGGGGGCTGCGGCCAAAGGTGGCCGCCGATTATCTGGACTATAACAATGGCCGCCCTTCGGGCCATTCGGGCATGGGCACGACCCTGTCGGCCAATCCGATGCAGTTCGCCTGCCTTGCGGCGAACCTTGCCGAGGTGATGACGAAGGCCAGCTATGATCACATGGAGAAGGGCGCAAAAAGGCTCTGTTCCGGCCTGAACCGCGTGATTGAAGCACATGGCGCGCCCTGGCATGTGGTGCGGGTCGGTGCGCGGGTAGAGTTCATCTGCGCCCCCGGCCCCCTGAAGAACGGCAGCGAGGCCGGGATGGCCCATATGCCCGAGGTGGAGGCGACGTTGCACACCGCGCTTTTGAACCGCGGTTGTCTTATCGCACCCTTCCACAACATGATGCTGATCAGCCCGGCGACGAGCGACCAGCAGATCGACCGGCTGATCGCCGCATTCGAAGATATTCTGACCGAGCTGTTTGGCTGAGGATCCCATGACCGACATTTGCCCCTCTGGCGCAACCCTTGCTGAAGCCGAAGCGTTTCTGGCCGCCCACCCCGAGATCGAGGCGGTCGATATCGTCCTGAACGACTCCAACGGGATCGGGCGCGGCAAGATCATCCGCCGGCATGAACTGGCTTCGATCTACAAATCCGGCCGGCACATGCCGATTTCGATCCTTGGGCTGGATATCTGCGGCGAGGACGTGGACGAGACGGGGTTGATCTGGGATCACGGCGATGGCGACCTGCGGGCCTGGCCGGTGCCGGGCACCCTGAAGGCGCTGCACAATACCACACCGCCGCGTGCCGAGGTATTGATGTCGCTTTACGAGCTGGACGGGCGGCCGATGACATCGGACCCGCGCCACGCCCTGCAACGGCAGGTGGACGAGTTCGCGCGGCGCGGGCTGAAACCGGCCGGGGCCTTTGAACTGGAGTTCTTCCTTCTGGCCCGCGAGCGCGGCGCGGATGGCAAGGTTCGCCCGGCCGCCGATGTGCTGGACGGCCGCGACAGCCTGAAGACCGAGGTCTATTCGGTCGATCATTTGCACGGGATGCTGCCGCTTTTCTCCGACATCTATGCCGGGGCCGAAAAGGCCGGGATCAGGGCCGAGACGATGATTTCGGAATACGCGCCCGGACAGTACGAATTGACGCTGCATTACCGCGAAGACGTGATGCAGGCGGCGGACGATCTGATCCGGCTGAAGCGGATCGTGCGGGCGCAGGCGCGCGCGCATGGGGTCGTGGCCTGTTTCATGGCCAAGCCGATCGCCGATTATGCCGGGTCGGGCATGCATTTTCATGTTTCGCTGATGGACGAGGCCGGCGAAAACATCTTCGCCGAAAAGCCGGGTTCCGGTTGGACAGAGCCGCTTTTGCAGGCGTTGGGCGGGCTGCGGGCGACGATGGGCGAGGCGATGCTGGTCTTTGCCCCGCATCTGAATTCCTGGCGCCGTTTTGCCAATCAGAGCTATGCGCCGGTATCGACAAGCTGGGGCGTCAACAACCGTTCGGTGGCGCTGCGCGTGCCCGCGGGGGACGTGAAGGCGCGGCGGATCGAGCACCGGCCTTCGGGCGTCGATGCCAACCCTTATCTGGTGGCCGCGACGGTGCTGGCGGGCATTCTGCACGGCTTTGACGCAAGGCTCGACCCCGGACCCGAGACCACCGGCAACGGCTATGCCGATGATCCGGACGGGCCACCGATCCCGCGCGACTGGCGGTCCGCGATCGAGGCGGCGCAGGATTCCGAGTTTCTGAAATCGGCGCTGGGCGAGGATATGCACCGCACCTTCACGGCGGTGAAGGCGGCCGAGTTCGCCCGGGTCCAGCGGACGATTTCAGAGGTGGATTTCGACCTTTACCTGCACACTGTCTGAGCCGTCGCGCTAACCGCCCGCGATGATTTCAAACTTGCGGACATCGACCATGCCGCGGTCGGTGATCTTCAGCGCCGGGATCACCGGCAGGGCAAGGAAGGCAAGCTGGAGGAAGGGTTCTTCCAGTGTCACGCCAAGGCTGCGTGCGGCCGATCGCAGAGCGACCAGCGCTTCGCGGACGCTTTCAAAGGGCTCAAGGCTCATCAGCCCCGCGACGGGCAGCGCCAGTTCGGCCAGGATGACCCCGTCGCGTGCGACGACGAAACCGCCTTCAAGCTTGGACAGGCGGTTGGCGGCCAGCGCCATGTCGTCATAGTTCACGCCGACGGCGGCGATGTTGTGATGGTCGTGGCATACGGTCGAGGCTATGGCGCCGGCGGTCAGGCCAAAGCCCCTCACAAAGCCATTGGCGATGTTGCCATTCCTGCCGTGCCGTTCGACCACGGAAATCCGCACCAGATCGCGCGACGGATCGGGCAGCTTGTCACCGTTGAGGACGGGGATGTCCTCGGTCAGGTGTTCGGTGATGATCTTTCCTTCGATAATGCCGATGACGTCGGTTTCCGAACGATTGGCGCGGACCCGGAAATCCGCGGCCGTAACCTTCGGGGCCTTGACCGAGTTTCTGCCGACCGGCGCGATTGTCGTCCGCTTGGCGAATGCGTCGGGATCGACACGCTTTCCGGCGCAGAAAACCATTTCGGCGCGACAATCCTCCAACCGGTCCAGCACCACGATATCCGCCCGCTTGCCCGGCGCGATCTGGCCGCGATCCTTCAGGCCGAAGGCTTCGGCTGCTGAAAGAGTGGCGGCGCGGTAGACGGCAAGCGGCGATGAGCCAAGGGCGATCAGCCGGCGGATCATGTAGTCGAGATGCCCGTGTTCGCCGATGTCGAGCGGGTTCCGGTCATCGGTGCACAGGCACATATAGGCCGAGGTGATATCGGTCAGTACGGGCTGCAACGCGACGAGGTCTTTCGAGACCGATCCTTCGCGGATAAGGATACGCATACCCTTGGAAAGCTTCTCGCGCGCCTCGTCTGCGGTTGTCGCCTCGTGCTCGGTCCGGATTCCGGCCGCGATATAGGCGTTGAGATCACGACCGCTCAGCTGCGGAGCGTGGCCATCGATGTGACGGCCCCGATACAGGTTGAGCTTGTTCATCACCTCGGGGTCGCGGTGGATCACGCCGGGGTAGTTCATGAATTCCGCAAGCCCGATCGCGCTTTCATGCCCCATGACCAGCGCAAGATCCTTGGCCGTGATTTCCGCGCCCGATGTTTCCATATGCGTCGAAGGTACGCAGGAGGAAAGCTGGACACGGATGTCCATCATCGTGTGGCGGCTTGCCTCTTGAAAATAGCGGATCCCGTCGAGGCCAATGACATTCGCGATTTCATGTGGATCGCATATGGCGGTCGTGACGCCGAGAGGCGTCACGCAGCGGTCAAATTCGAACGGCGTGACAAGCGAGCTTTCGATATGCAGATGCGTGTCGATGAAACCCGGAACGAGCGTTCTGCCCGAGACATCCACCACCTCTCGGCCCGCATAATCGGCCCCGATCCCGACGATCACGCCCCCTGCGATCGCAACATCGCCGTCGATCCTTGCGCCGGTGACGACATCGAATACCGCCCCGCCGCGCAGGACGATATCGGCGGGTTCATCGCCCTTGCCTATCGCTATCAGGGATTCCAGCTGTGCCATTCGCCCTCCTGTCGCCAGAACGCCAGAGAAAGGCCCAGCTAAGCGCCCCTTGGATCAGAAGTCCATCCGGATCGCGATCAAGCGCTGGTCAGATCGCCAGATCGTCAAGCGATTTGCCTGCGGCAAGCGCCGCCTGCGCCCAGCGCGGCTTGCGGCCGCGGCCCGTCCAGGTTTCCGAAGGGTTGGCCGGATTGGCGTATTTCGCCTTTGCCGGCGCGCGCTTGCGGGCTGCGGGGCCGCCGACAAGCTCATTGAGAGAAAACCCCATCTCGCGGGCATGCTCTTCCAGCTTGGCGCGGGCTTCGTCCTTGCGCCGCTTTTCAAAACTGACGATCGCCGTTTCGATTTCGTTTTTCAGCTTTTTGAGTTCTTTCAAAGAAAGGCTGTTGATGTCGAGGTTTTTCATTTTTCCGCACGCGTTCAGGTTATCCTGCCCGGACCCTATTACAAACCCGGTTGGACCGCAATATTGCCGGGGATTTGTTATTTCGGCTGCCGCTTTGCCAATATTCTTTGCAATGTCCGGCGGTGCATATTAAGGCGCCGGGCGGTTTCGGAAATGTTTCGGTTGCAGAGTTCATAGACGCGCTGAATATGTTCCCAGCGAACGCGGTCGGCGGACATCGGATTTTCCGGCGGTTCGGGCAGCGCGCCTTCCGAGGCCAGGAGAGCATTCGCGATGTCGTTGGCATCGGCAGGTTTGGCAAGATAGTCCACCGCCCCGACCTTTACCGCCGCGACGGCAGTGGCAATCGCACCATATCCCGTCAGGACGACAATCCGGCAATCGGGGCGCGACAGGCGCAGCGCCTCCACCACCTCCAGCCCGTTGCCATCCGCGAGGCGCAGATCGATGACGGCATAGGCAGGGGGGTGCCTTGTCGCCGCAGAAACCGCGTCCTTTACGCTTTCGGCGGTTTCGGGACGGAACCCGCGTTTTTCCATCGCCCGGGCAAGACGGTTCACAAAAGGCGCGTCGTCATCGACAAGCAGCAGCGACATGTCTTTTTCGGCATGGGGTTCTGGTTCAGTCATCCCGCCCCTTTCAAAGCTTGCCGGGTCTGGCTTTCATAAAGTCATCAACTCCGCCGGTCAAACGGCCTAGCCAGCTTCAAGAAAGCAGGCGGTCTTTCTGGCGACATCTTCAGCCGTGTCTTCGCGGGAAAAGAAATCGACAAAACCGTATTCCGGCAGCATGAGATAGGTCTGGGTCATATGATCGACCAGATAATATTCGTCCGACTTGTCGTCCGGAACCTTGAAATATGTGCGATAAAGTTTTGCGACCTCGGCGATCTGCGTTTCGGTTCCGGTCAGCCCGATCATGCGCGGATGAATATAATCCGTCCATTCTTTCAACACGTCCGGTGTATCGCGGCCCGGATCAACCGAAATGAATACCGGCGTCACGTCAAGGCCCATTTCCTCAAGCGCATCGACGGCTTCGGCATTGCGCGCGGTGTCGGTCGGGCAGATGTCGGGGCAATAGGTATAGCCGAAATAGACAAGGCTGGGTTTCGAAAGAACCTGGGTATCGGTCACCGAGTTTCCGTTTTCGTCGGTCAGGGTAAAATGCCCGCCGATCGCGCCCCCGCCGGTCACCTGGCTGGTCCGGCACTTCGAAAAGCGATCATTGCCGCCGTTTCTTGTGTAAAGATAGACCGACATCAGCCCGATGCAGACGAAAGAAATCGCGGCGATGGCATAGGTCCTTGTTGATACTGTCATTCGGGCACCTTCTGGACGAGCTGCGCATTGATCGCCGATCATGGCGGGACTATCAATGATCTGCACGGGGAATTTACTTTGGGAGTGTTCTTGCCGGGAAAATCCGAGCTTGGCAAAAGTAGCTTTTCCGGCAACGCGCCCGTGTTGCCAGAGTACGGGCGCTACTGGGTGCGGCTGCGGACGCATACGGCGCTTCGCTGGGTTGCGATCGCCGGGCAGACCGTGGCGCTTTTTCTGGCCGCAAGCCAGTTTGGCGTCCGGATCGATCTTGCCGCCTGTCTGGCCGTCGTTGCCGCCGCAGCCGCGGTGAATTTCCTTTTCATCTTTGCCTTTCCGGGATCTGCCCGGCTTTCGGTCGGCCAGACCGCCGCCGGACTTGTATTCGATACCTGCCAGCTGGCGCTGCTTTTGTATCTGACCGGCGGGCTGAACAACCCCTTTGCGCTTTTGCTGATTGTGCCGGCGACGATCGCGGCGGCGACCTTGCCAAGTATGGTGGCGGCGGCTGTCGGGGCCGTCACGATCGTTTCCGTCTCGGTCATTGCGTGGACAAGCACGCCATTGCTGCTGGAAAGCGGAGATATGGTGGTCACGCCACCATTGTTCAGTTTCGGTTTCTGGATTTCGATCGTGATCGGGATCATCTTTCTTGGCCTTTATTCCCGGCGTGTCGCCGCCGAGGTCAAATCGATGAGTGACGCGCTTCTGGCCACCCAGATCGCCCTTGCCCGCGAACAGAAGCTTTCCGATCTTGGCGGTGTCGTGGCGGCCGCCGCGCATGAGCTTGGGACACCCCTGGCCACGATAACGCTTGTCAGCTCTGAACTTGACGGGATGGTCGCGGATCAACCCGAACTTCTTGAAGACGTCAGATTGATACGCGCCCAGGCGGATCGGTGCCGCGATATCCTCAGATCGATGGGGCAAAGCGGCAAAAGCGATCTTCTGGTGAAGGGCGCCCCGGTGTCCGAAGTCATCCGCGAGGCGGCCGAGCCGCATCAGGGACGGGGAAAGGCGATCCGGATTTCGGTTCGCGGAACAGCGGGCGGCGGGGACGCGCAACCCGAAATCCTGCGGTATCCGGAATTGGTGCACGGGCTTAGAAATCTGGTCCAGAACGCCGTGGATTTTGCCGCCGATACGGTCTGGATCGATTGCAGCTGGACGGAGGGCGATCTGACAATCCGGATTTCGGACAACGGGCCGGGTTATCCGGCGAACCTGATCGGCAGGATTGGCGACCCGTTTCTGCGCGGCAGGCGCGGCGATGACGCCCCGGCACGGCCCGGATATGACGGAATGGGGCTTGGCCTGTTCATCTCCAAGACCCTGCTTGAACGCACCGGCGCAACGGTCCGCTTTACCAATGGGGCGGATCCGTTCCTTACCGAGGACGAGCGTCCCGAAAAAAGCGGTGCGGTTGTAGCGGTCCTCTGGCCACGCGACAGGATCGAGCGGCCGGGCGGGCAGGCATTTGGCGACAATCCGGTTCTGGTAAATTAACCAATTAGGAATTTTCGCCTTAGAATTGTTTTATTAACGCCCTATTAACTCTTTAGATGAAGCCTGTAGGCAAGGGGCAAAGACCCCATTGGGAAAACGGGTTTGAGATGTTTACTCCGCTGACCTTCGCGGCTGTGGTGGTTGTTTCATCCATCGCAACGGCCCTGGCCGCCCTGATCATAGTGGCGCATCTGCCGATACGGCGCAGGCGCAAGCCGGCGCTTGCCCATTTCGATACCGGGATCGAACCGACGATCTTCCTGTTCGAAGGGCGCGAGTTGATCGACGCAACCCGGCCGGCCCGCCATTTGCTTGAAAGCATCGACCTGCAAGGCGAGGATTGGGACAGGCTGACGTTTTTCCTTGGCCCCCGCATCCCGCATTTCTCGGACCGTATCAAGGATATCGCAACGACCGGCGTGCTCGAGCTTTCATCGGGTGGCGACGGTGAGTTGAAGGTGGTGGCCGAGAACCTTGGCGCGCATCTTCGGCTGACCGTCGAGGACAAGGGGCGCGAAGGTCAGGGCATTCTTGTCGACGGTCTCAGTCTGCGCGCGCAAGAGGAAGAGCTGCGCTCATTGCGCGATACGGTCATGCATGCCCCGGTGCTGGTCTGGCGCACGACTTCGGATGGCGCCGTCAGCTGGGCGAATACGGCCTATCTTGAAATCGCGGCCAGCACATCCGGGATCAACCCAGACGAACTGACCTGGCCAATTCCGGCCGTCTTCCAGACGATAGACGGGCAACCATCAGGCGAGGGGCGCAGACAGAAAATCACGCTGCCCGGCAGGCAGGAGGAGCATTGGTTCGACCGGCAGAGCTTTGTCACCCAGAATGGAACCCTGCACTTTGCCGTGCCGGCCGACGCGACCGTCAAGGCCGAACAATCCCTGAGCGGGTTCGTTCAGACCCTGACCAAGACCTTTGCGCATCTGCCGATCGCGCTTGCCGTTTTTGACAGGAAGCGCCAGCTTGCCCTGTTCAACCCGGCGCTGATCGACCTGACAACGCTGGACGCGGCCTTCCTGTCGGCGCGGCCGACACTTACGGTTTTTCTCGATCGCCTGCGTGAGGTCCGGATCATTCCCGAACCGAAGGACTATCGGGTCTGGCGCCAGCAGATGACCGAGCTTGAAAAGGCGGCGGCGTCGGGGCTTTACGAAGATAACTGGACCCTGCCGACCGGCCAGACCTACAAGGTCACCGGGCGCCCGCATCCGGACGGTGCAATCGCCTTTCTGATCGAGGACATCACCGGGGAAATCACCCTTACCCGCCATTTCCGGTCCGAGATCGAACTTGGCCAGGCGGTTGTCGACAAGCTGGACGAAGCCATCGCCGTCTTTTCGCCCGGCGGGGATCTTATCCTGTCGAATTCCGCCTACGCGAAATTGTGGGAAACCGACCCGGGGGCGGCTTTTGGAACGGTCACGATACGCGACTCGGCGCGGCTTTGGCAGAGCATGACCGCATCTTCGGACCTGTGGGACGATGCTTGCGATTTCGTCGATGGCACGAGTGAACGTGTCGAATGGGCCGCCGAAATCTCGCATAAGGACGGCCGGTTGATCTACTGTCGGGTAACGCCTATTCCGGGCGGCCGGACCTTGATCGGGTTCGACACCCCGCAGCCTGACAGGTCACCAAGCCGGCGCATCCGCCATTCGCGGCGCGAGGGTCAGAACATCGTCGCCTGACGGGGCCGGTCAATCCGCATGGCCCTGTCGGCAGGGCCAGAGAAAACGCCCCGCCAAAGCGCGGTCACGATCCGTGCGGAAGCCAACGGAATTTTGACCCCGGACCCGGAAGATCATGCGGTCATCCGGCGGGTTCACACACGCTCAAGCCCGATGGCGATGCCCTGTCCGACGCCGATGCACATGGCGGCAAGCGCGAGGCGGCCGCCGGTTCGGGCGAGGTGCAGCGCCGCTGTTCCGGTGATCCTCGCGCCCGACATCCCAAGGGGGTGGCCAAGCGCGATCGCCCCGCCATTGGGGTTCACGCGCGGATCGTCGTCGGCGATGCCAAGCGCGCGGAGGGTCGCAAGGCTCTGGCTTGCGAAAGCCTCGTTCAGCTCGATCAGATCAAGATCCCCTGTCGTCAGCCCAAGCCGCGCCATCAGCTTTTGCGAGGCCGGCGCCGGGCCGATGCCCATGATCCGGGGCGCGACCCCGGCCACCGCGCCGCCCAAGATGCGCGCGACGGGCGTCAACCCGTGGCGCCGCGCCGCCGAACCGGAGGCGACGATCAACGCCGCCGCGCCGTCGTTGACGCCGCTCGCGTTGCCGGCGGTGACCGAGCCGCCCTTGCGAAACGGCGCCTTCAGGCGCGCCAGCGCCTCGGGTGTCGTGGCGCGCGGATGCTCATCGCGGTCCATCCATTTCGGGTCGCCCTTGGGTTGCGCGATCCGGACCGGCGCTATCTCGGCGGCCAGTCGGCCACTGGCCCCTGCCGCCGCCGCCCTTTCCTGCGAGCGGAACGCGAACGCATCCTGATCTTCGCGCGAGATGCCAAAATCCTCCGCCACGTTTTCAGCCGTCTCGGGCATCGAATCGACGCCATATTGTGCCTTCATCAGCGGATTGATGAACCGCCAGCCGATCGTCGTGTCGTGAATTTCCGAAGACCGCGAAAACGCCGTCTCGGCTTTCGGCAGCACGAAGGGTGCGCGGCTCATGCTTTCGACGCCGCCAGCGATCATGATCTCGGCCTCGCCGGCCTTGATCGCCCGTGCCGCGGTGATGACCGCGTCCATCCCCGAACCGCAAAGCCGGTTGATCGTCGTGCCGGGGACGTCCTCGGGCAACCCGGCAAGCAAAAGGGACATCCGCGCGACATTGCGGTTGTCCTCGCCCGCCTGATTGGCGCAACCGAAGATCACGTCATCGATCGCCGCCCAGTCCACCCCCGGGTTCCGTGCCATCAGCGCCCTGAGCGGTACCGCCCCGAGATCGTCCGTCCGAACCGACGACAAGGCCCCCCCGAAGCGCCCGATGGGCGTTCGCACATAATCGCAGATAAATGCCTCGCTCATCTCTTGTCCCTGAACCAACCGCGGTACCTTCGGACCGGCGTGGCCGGCATGGGCGTGAAGCGCTGCGCCGGTGACCGCCCGAAGATCTTCGAAGCCGACCGCGGGCAGCTTTTCCAGCCGCTCGAACCGCCCATCGGCGACAGCCCGAGAAGACTGGATCGCCGCCGCGCAATCAAGCCCAGTCAGCGGAAAGTGCCCGGCGCCGGGGCCGGATCGGATGCGCCATGGGACTTGCGGGCAGAGCGAAGGCAACTGATAGTCGCCCCATGCAATCGGATGCCGCGCCCCAGACACCCCGCCCCGCGACAATCGCGCTTCCCTCGCCGGAAGCCACCTCGAAGCTTGCGCGGCAGCTTGCACGACACCTGATGCCCGGTGACACCCTGTTGCTCACAGGGCCTGTCGGCGCGGGCAAGACATTTTTCGCAAGGTCGCTGATCCAGACAATGCTGGCCGAAGATGGCCGTTACGAGGAGGTGCCTTCGCCCACCTTTTCGCTGGTTCAGACCTATGACACCGGTCAGGGAGAGGTCTGGCATGCGGATCTGTATCGTCTGACCGGGGAAGACCAGCTGGACGAGCTTGGCCTTGGTGACGCCTTGGGTCGCGAAATCTGCCTTGTCGAATGGCCCGAGAGGCTGAGCGCCTATCTGCCGCCCGACGCGCTGAGCCTGCGATTGCTGTACGACGACCGCGACCCCGAAGCCCGACATGCCGAACTTTCGGCGGCGGCCGGGCGGTGGCGGCCGGTGCTTGAGGCAATGGCAACCAGGTCTGCCTTCGCCGATGACTGACCGCGCGTCCGAAATCGATGCCCTGCTGGCGCGTCACGGCTGGGCGGCAGCCCGGCGCGAGAAGATTGCCGGCGATGGCTCGGCGCGGGTCTATCACCGCCTGTTCCTGGGGTCGCGGCGCGCCATTCTGATGGATGCCCCGCCGTCGAAGGGCGAAAGCACAAGCCGCTTCGCCACCATCGCCCGCTGGCTTTCCGGGCATGGGTATTCCGCGCCGCAGATCCTTGCCGCCGATGACGAACTGGGCCTGATGATTGTTGAGGATCTTGGCGAAGAGACCGTCGCCCAGCGCCTTGCGCGCCGGCCGGCAGACGAAGCCATGGTGGCAAGGGGCGTGGTCGCGTTTCTTGCGGATCTGCGCCGTCAGACACCGCCAGAGGGGCTGGCCTGCCTTGATCCGGCACGCCTTGGCGATCTTGTCCGGGAGGTCATTCCGTGGATCGCCGCGGGCCTTGGGCGAACCCCGGCCCTGCCAGAGATTCCGGATAGGCTTCAGGCGGCGGCGGAAGCGCATTGCGGCACCGATTACGTGGTTTCGCTGCGCGATTTTCATGCGGGCAATCTGGTCTGGATACCGGAGCGGCCCGGGATCGCGCGGCTTGGACTGCTCGACTTTCAGGACGCCGTGCTTGCGCATCCCGCCTATGATCTTGTGTCCTACCTGCAAGACGTCAGGCGCGACTTACCCGCTGACATCGTCATCGCGGCGAAGCGGCGTTTTGCCGAAACCGCAGGTCTGACCGACCCGTCGCGGTTCGATGCCGCCTATGCCGTGCTTGGCGCTCAGCGCGCCCTGAGGATCGTCGGGGTTTTCCTGCGGCTGGTCCTGCGCGACGGCAAGCCGCAATACCTCGACTATCTGCCCCGGACGATCGAGACGGCGCGGCGCAATCTGGACCACCCTGCGTTGGTTGCCTTTTCCCGGCAGGTACGGGAAGCTCTGCCCATCGCAGACAGCACAATCCTAGATCGAGCAAGAACCCTATGCGGAAACGTCCAGACGCCGTGATCCTGTTCGCCGCCGGGTTCGGAACCCGGATGGGCGAGCTGACACGAAACCGGCCGAAGCCCCTGATCAAGGTTGCTGGAGTTTCGCTGTTGCAACATGCGCTTTTGCAGGTCGATCAGGCCAATATCCCCCGCATCGTCGTAAATACCCACTATCATGGCGACCAGATCGCCGATGCGTTGCGTGGCCGGGGCGATATTGCGATTTCCGCCGAAACAGACACTATTCTGGACACGGGCGGCGGATTGAAAAAGGCTGTGCCGCTTTTGGGGGGCGGGGCGGTTTACACGCTCAACACCGACGCGGCCTGGACCGGCCCCAACATATTCGCAACGCTCGGTGCTGCCTGGGATCCGGCGCTGATGGACGCATTGCTGCTGCTGGTTCCGACCGGCCGGGCGTGCGGCCATTCCGGCGGGGACTTTGACCTGGGCGGCGATGGGCGGCTGACGCGCGGGGCAAGCCATGTCTACACCGGTGCGCAGATCATCAATTCCGACATCGTGGCCAGCCATCCGGGCCGCGTTTTTTCCCTGAACGCGATCTGGAATTCCGTCGCGGCGGCTGGCCGTCTTTGGGGTGTGGTCCATTCCGGCGGCTGGTGCGACGTCGGCAGACCCGAGAGCATTCCCCTTGCGGAAGCCATGTTGACGGCCAATCAAGATGTTTGACCCCACGCGCCACCACCGGATCTTTGCATTGCCGCCCGGCGCGGCCTTTGCCACGCAGTTCGTGGACGGGATGCGCGCCCGTCTGGCCCCGGACCCTCCGGAGGCGATGGCGCGCGTAACCGTCTACCTGAATTCCGGCCGGATGCTGCGCGCGGTTCGCGACGCTTTCCTGGGGCACTCGGCCGGGTTTTTGCCAAAACTCAAACTGATTTCGGAAATCGGGTCGGATCCGTCACTTGCGCTTCCGGCGGCCGTATCGGCCCTTCGCCAGCAACTGGAACTGGCCCAGCTTATCCGCAGCCTTGTTCAACACGAAACGGATTTCGCGCCGGGAAAAGGCCTGTTTGACCTCAGCGCCAGTCTTTCACGCCTTTTGGCTGAAATGCACGACGAAGGGGTATCGATTGCCGCGCTGGAAGGGCTTGAGATACCTGAAGGACACGCGGCCCATTGGGAACGGAGCCTCAGGTTTCTTCGGCTGGTGGCCGGCTATCATGATCGCGAGGATGCGGCGCCCGACCCGGAATTGCGTCAGCGAAAAGCCGTTGAAGCGCTTTTGGAGCGTTGGGGGAAGACGCCGCCCGGCGATCCGGTCATCATTGCCGGTTCGACGGGATCACGCGGGACGACCCAGCTTCTGATGCAGGGCGTTGCACGTCTTTCGCAAGGCGCGATCGTCCTTCCGGGTTTTGATTTTGACATGACGGACACCGCTTGGAACAGTCTCTGTTCCGGCGCAACCCCGGCCGAAGATCACCCGCAGTTCCGCTACGCCCATCTCTTGAAACTGATGTCTTGCGATGCAAGCGTCGTCGAGCAATGGACAGCGCAGAACCCGGCCGATCCGGCGCGAAACCGTCTGATATCGCTTGCGCTGCGCCCCGCGCCCGTGACGGATCAGTGGCTGTCCGAGGGGGCCAGGCTGACCGACCTTGGCCAAGCGACGGCCCATCTGTCGCTGATCGAGGCACCGACCCTTCGCGGCGAAGCAGAGGCCATCGCCACCCGGATGCGCAAGGCGGCCGAGGACGGGACACGGGTTGCGCTGATCACGCCCAACCGGGCGCTGACGCGTCGGGTCAGCGCGGCGCTCGACCGGTGGCGGATCATTCCCGACGACAGCGCCGGACGCCCGCTGGAGCTGAGCGCATCCGGGCGTTTCCTTCGCGAGACGGCTGCGCTGATCGGGCGGCAGCTGTCGATCGGCACGCTGATCTCGGTGTTGAAAAACCCGGTGACATCCACCGGCGGCGCAACCCGGGGCGATCATCTGCGATTTACGCGCGATCTGGAACTGAGCCTGCGCCGCCACGGCCCCGCATTTCCCGCGCCGCAGGATCTCGACTTCTGGGCGTCCGGCTATTCCGACCCGGATCGTGCGGCATGGGTAGAATGGCTAAAGATGTGTCTTTGGCCAGCCGTTGACACGGGCGATGCACTGTTTTCGGCATTGTTAGACACGCATTTGAACCTTGGTACCAGGTTCGCAGCCGGGCCGGGCGGAACGGCTGAGGCCAGCGAGCTTTGGAAAAGCGAGGCGGGGCAACTTGCCCGGAATGTCATCGGAGAATTGTCCGCCGCCGCGCCGCACGGGGGCAGGATGACGCCCCACGACTATTCGGGCCTTCTGGCAAATGCCCTTGCGGCGGGCGGGCCGGTTCGGATGGTTGCCGCCACGCATCCGGATGTGGCCATCGTCGGAACCCTGGAAGCCCGGGCGCTGGAGGCCGATCTGATCATTCTGGGCGGGCTTAACGAAGGGTCCTGGCCCGAGCTGCCGGAACCGGACGCCTGGCTTTCGCGCCAGATGCGGCAAAAGGCCGGGCTTTTGCTGCCCGAGCGCCAGATAGGGCTGTCGGCGCATGATTTTCAGCAGGCGGTTGCCGGACGCTCTGTCATCCTCAGCCGCTCGCTTCGCGATGGGGAAGGCGAGGCGGTTGCCGCAAGGTGGCTGGTCAGGCTGACCAACCTTTTGGAAGGGTTGACGGATCAGGGGGGGCCACGCGCGCTTCGTGAAATGCGCGGGCGTGGCGCAGAAATCCTGATGCTGGCCGAAAGATCGGGCGCCGCCCGCGACGAACATCTGCGCCCGCCCGCCCGGCGCCCATCGCCGCGCCCGCCGGTCCTGGCGCGTCCCCGCCGGCTGTCGGTGACGAAAATCCGGTCGCTGGTACGTGATCCATACGCGGTCTATGCGGGCGAGATCCTGCGCCTTAGGCCTTTGCGCCCGCTTCACCCTGATCCGGATCCCGCATTGCGCGGCAGGGTGCTTCACGAGGTGATCGAAGAATTCATCAGAGGTTTCAACCCCGGAATGAGCGAGGCCGAAGCGGGCAAGTTTCTGCTGGACACGGCCGATTCGGTTCTGGGCCGCGAAGTCGCCTGGCCCGGGTCTCAGCGGCTATGGCGCGCGCGGCTGACGAAGATTTCCGACAGTTTCATCGCGGAAGAGTTCAGGCGGCAATCTGGCGGTTCGCCCGTCATTCTGGAAAAGGAAGGCTCTATCACGCTCGATAATCTTGATTTCACATTGGTCGCGCGCCCGGACCGCATCGATCTTGGGGCCGACGGGCGCGTCCACATCTATGACTACAAGTCCGGAACACCACCGTCGGCGAAACAGCAGGATACGATCGACAAGCAACTTTTCCTTGAGGCGGTGATGGCCGAACGCGGCGCGTTCGATCTGCCCGTGCCGACCGAGGTCGCGGCGGTGACCTATATCCATCTTGGCGGTTCCGGGAGTGTGAAGACGCGGCAACTGGAAGCGGGCCAGACCGACGAAGTCTGGTCCGAGTTCCAGCGCCTGATCGCCAACTATCACCGGCAAGAGACGGGTTATACCGCGCGCCGGGCGGTGTTCGATGCGCGCAAGGACGAGGATTACGATCACCTCGCCCGGTTCGGTGAATGGCAGATGACTGATCCAGCCGTCGAAGAGGATGTCGGATGACGCGAAGTGACGCCAGCATCGCCCAGGTTCGTGCCGCCGATCCTGCTTCGTCCACATGGCTGTCGGCGAATGCGGGTTCGGGCAAGACCCGCGTTCTTATCGACCGTGTGGCCCGCTTGCTGCTGGACGGTGCCGAACCGCAGCGGATTCTGTGCCTGACCTATACCAAGGCGGCCGCCACCGAGATGCAGAATCGCCTGTTCGATCGTCTTGGCCGCTGGGCGATGCTGCCCGAGCCCGAGCTGAGAGCCGCGCTTGGCGAGGTGGGCATCGACAGGGCGATCGATGCGGCAACGCTCGCCTCGGCGCGGCGCCTTTTTGCCCGCGCGATCGAAGCGCCCGGGGGCCTGAAGATCCAGACGATCCATTCCTTTTGCGGTGGCGTCCTGCGACGCTTTCCGCTGGAGGCCGAAATATCGCCGAACTTTACCGAGATCGACGAGCATGGCGCAAAGCTGTTGCGTCGGGATACGGCCGAAGAAATCGCTGCCCGGTATCCCCATGACTTTGACGCATTGGCCAGTCTGGCTTCGGACGAGAATATCGACACTATCCTTGCCGAAATCATCGCGAACAGGGACTATTTTCACGCCGGGATGGATGAGGCCGGGGCCAAGGACATCTTTGGGCTTGCACCGGATTTCGACACGTCCGCCCTTCTGGCCGATGTTTTTCTTGGCGGCGAGGGGCAGCTGATTTCGGCGCTTCTGCCAATCCTTCGCGCAAGCGGTACGAACGACAAGAAGCTTGCCGCAAAGTTTTCCGACCTGAGCCCATTGCGGGCGAATATCCAAACGCTTGCGGCGCTGGAAGATGCGTTGCTTTTCAAACAGAATGCGGCAACGCCCTTCGGCGCGAAGATCGGCAAGCTTCCCACCAAGGACGTCCGCGAAGGGGATGCAGCGGCGCTGATGCCCGAGTTCGATGCGTTCATGAAACGGGTGGAAACCGCGCGCATCCGGCGGGTGGCGCTGGCATCGGCGACGAAAACGGCGGCCCTTCATCGCTTCGCGAGGGTATTCCTGTCGGAATACGACGCTGCGAAATCGGCCAGCGGTTCACTTGACTTCGACGACCTGATCCGCCGCACGTCGTGGCTGCTTGCCGATTCAGACGTGGCGTCCTGGGTTCTGTTCCGCCTTGATGGCGGGATCGATCATGTTCTTGTGGACGAAGCGCAGGATACGTCACCGGAACAATGGCGGATCATCGAGCGGCTTTCCGAAGAGTTTACCGCCGGACAGGGTGCGAGCGACAAGTTGCGGACGATATTTGTCGTCGGCGACATGAAACAATCCATCTATTCGTTTCAGGGCGCCGACCTGCGCGCATTCGAGCAAATGCGCGACCATTTCGCCGACAAGCACGCGGCGCTTGCGACCCCTTATCAGACAACCGAACTGGTACATTCCTTCCGATCATCCTCTGCCATCCTCGATTTCGTCGATCTTGCCTTTGACGAACGGGCCGGCAGGGGTCTTGGCGGGGCAACGAAACATCGCGCCTTCAATGAAAGCCTTGCCGGTCGCGTCGACCTCTGGTCCCCCGTACTGCCCGGCGAGACCCCGGACCCCGCGCTTTGGTATGACCCGGTCATCCTTCTGCCTGACGACCACCATGATATCCGCCTTGCCGAGCGTATCGCCGACGAAATAAGGCGCATGATCGACTGCGGAACGCGAATCCCGCTCAAGGACGGGGGAAGCAAGGCGCTGGACGAGGGCGATATCATTATCCTTGTCCAGCGCCGTTCGGCGCTTTTCCACGCGATCATCCGCGCCTGCAAGCTGAGGGGGCTGAAGGTCGCGGGGTCTGACAGGTTGCGGCTTGGCGCCGAGATCGCCGTGAAGGACATCACCGCGCTGTTGTCGTTTCTGGCCACGCCTGAAGACGATCTTTCGCTGGCGGCCGTGCTTCGGTCCCCGCTGTTTGGCTGGAGCGAGGATGACCTTTATCGGCTGGCCCAGCCGCGAGGGCCAAAGAGGTATCTTTGGCAAGAGCTTCGCGACAAGATGGAAATCCATTCGGAAACCGTGTCTGTTCTGGCCGATTTGCGCGATTCCGCGGATTATCTTCGGCCTTATGAACTGATCGAGCGGATGCTGACGCGGCACGACGGGCGGCGCAAGCTGATCGGACGGCTGGGCGTTGAAGCCGAGGACGGGATCGACGCGCTTCTGGACCAGGCGCTGGAATATGAACGCAGCAATGTGCCCGGCCTGACAGGGTTCCTTACCTGGATTGAAACCGATGAGGCGGTGATCAAGCGCAGGCTTGAGGTCGCCAAGGGGACGATCCGGGTCATGACGGTTCACGGGGCGAAGGGGCTGGAGGCCCCGGTCGTGATCCTGCCCGATACCGAGGCGCCGAAATCCCCCTTGAACAAGAAGAATATCCTGCAGGTCGACGGCAAGGCCATCTGGAAGCCGCCCGCCGGCGAGAGCCCGGAAGAAACGGAGGCGGCCAAGCTTTCGGAACTCGCGCTGCTGCAGGAAGAACGGATGCGGCTTTTGTATGTGGCGATGACGCGGGCTCAGGTTTGGCTGATCGTTGCCACTTCGGGAAAACCCAAAGACGGGCCGGAAAGCTGGTACTGGCTGTTGTCTCAGGCAATGGAGCACAGCGCATGGGTAGAGTTGCCGTCGGCAGACCCGGCCTATGCACCGGGCAAGCGGTTCAGCGCGCATGAGTGGCCCGATGCCGAAACCGGCCGGGCAGGGGAAGAAACCGGGCGGCCGGGTTACGACCTTCCCGATTGGATCGACGCAATCGCGCCGAACACCGAGGCGAAAGCCGGGCCATTGTCGCCGTCCGGCCTTGGCGGCGCCAAAGCACTCGCCGGTGAAGCCGGTGAGGATGAGGAAACCGCCAAGCGCCACGGAACACTGGTGCATCTTTTGCTGGAACTTTTGCCCGAACATCCTTTGGACGAATGGCCGGCGATTGCGGCAAGGTTGCTGGAATCTGAAGGTCATTCGGCTTTGTTAGAGCCGGTTTTTGCCGAGGCACGCGCGGCGCTGACCTCGCCGGATCTGGCGCAGGCTCTGGCTGCGGGCACGTTCGGCGAGGTGCCGGTATCGGCCCCGGTTGCGGTTCTGGATGGGCGCATCGTCCACGGCACGATCGATCGGTTGGTGATTTCACCCGATCGGGTTCTGGCCATCGACTACAAGACAAACCGGGTGGTGCCGTCGGCGCCCGAATTCGTGCCCGATGGTCTTTTGCGCCAAATGGGGGCTTACGCCGAGGTGCTTGCCGCGATTTATCCGGGGCGAAAGATCGAAACAGCGATCTTCTGGACCAGAACCGCGCGCATGATGCCGCTTCCGCACGATATGGTGAGGCAGGCAGTTCAAGCCACTACCATCCCTTGACGATTGGCATAGGCAATTCTACCTTTGCCGGGTATTCCCGAAACCGGAGAACCGCCATGGGCACCGTCGCCGTTACAGACGCCACTTTCGATACCGAAGTTCGCAAGTCCGATATCCCCGTCGTGGTGGATTTCTGGGCGGAATGGTGCGGACCGTGCAAGCAGATCGGGCCCGCGCTCGAAGAACTGTCCGAGCAATTTGCCGGCAAGGTGAAGATCGTGAAGGTGAATGTCGACGAGAACCCCGATTCTCCGGCGCAGATGGGCGTGCGCGGCATTCCCGCGCTCTTCATGTTCAAGGGCGGCGAAATCGTTTCGAACAAGGTCGGCGCGGCACCCAAGGCCGCGCTGGAAAGCTGGATCAAGTCGGCGGTCTGAGGTCCACAGCCCCAACTTAGCGAAAGGCGCCTTCGGGCGCCTTTTTTGCTGGGAAGGTTGCGGGCGAAGCGGGCGGCAGCCATATAGCACATGACAAATGGAGGCGCTGATGGCTGACGAACAATTCCCCGGCTGGCATGGCACGACGATCATCGGCGTGCGGCGCGGAGGCGAGGTTGTTATCGCGGGGGACGGGCAGGTCAGCCTTGGCCAGACGGTGATCAAGGGGACAGCCCGCAAGGTTCGCAGGCTTTCTCCAGGCGGCCGGGACGTGGTCTGCGGCTTTGCCGGATCGACGGCCGACGCCTTTACCCTGCTTGAGCGGCTGGAAAAGAAGCTGGAGGCAGCACCCGGCCAGTTGATGCGCGCCTGCGTCGAATTGGCCAAGGACTGGCGCACCGACAAGTATCTGCAAAAGCTGGAGGCGATGCTGATCGTGACCGACGGCACCACGCTTCTGGTTGTGACGGGCGCCGGCGATGTGCTGGAGCCCGAGCATGATGTGGCGGCCATCGGCTCTGGCGGGAATTTTGCGCTTGCCGCCGCAAGAGGGCTGATGGAGACCGATCTTTCCGCGGAAGCGGTCGCCCGCAAGGCGATGGCGATCGCGGCGGATATCTGTGTCTATACCAACGGAAACCTGACGGTGGAGACAATCCGTGGCTGACGAGGCCCCGACTATCGGCGCCGCCGACATTCGCGCGGCGGTCGCCTCTGGCCTGATGTCCGAAGCGCAGGCCGCAGGCCTGACCGCACTTGCCCATGACCGGGCGGGCAAACGCGCCGCCTTTTCGTCGGAGGATGAACCATTCGAGTTCTTCCGCGGCTTTTCCGAAATTTTCATCGCCGTCGGCCTTGCGATCCTGATCGGGGGGCTGGCGCTGCTGCTCGGGGTGATCGGCGGTGTCGCTACCCTTATCTTTATTCCGGCGATCATCGCGTTTGCATCCTGGATGATGGCCGAATATTTCACGCTGAAGCGTCGTATGAACCTGCCTTCGATGGTGCTTGTCTCGGCCTATGCCGGGGGGATCTACGTTTCGGTTTTCACCGCCTTGTTTCAGGCCGATATCGGTGTGTCGGCCATGGGTTTTCTGGCCGCGGCCCTGACCGCTGGGGGCGTGCTGGTCTGGTACAGGCGTTTCCGGCTGCCGTTTTCGATGTTCGTGTTCGGGGTGCTGTCGTTCGCTGCGATCTATGCGCTGTTCGTGCATTCAACACCCGACAGGGCGATAACCGGCTGGAGCGACTGGTCGCAGAGTTTTGTCCCCCGGTCCAATCTGATTCTTGCCTCGCTGGTCTTTGGGTTTGGCGCCTTTGCAGGGGCGATGTATTTCGACATGAAGGATCGCTACCGGATCGGCCGGTATTCCGCGACGGCGTTCTGGTTGCATCTTTTGGCGGGCGTGGCGCTGGTGAATTCGATCGCCGGAAACATCTGGGGTGGGGGCGGCGCGGACGCAGTGCTTCCCACCGCTGCCGCACTTCTGATCTTCGCCCTTGTGGCGCTGGTCGTCGACCGCCGCTCCATCCTGACTGCGGGCATCGGCTATATCAGTGCCATGATCTATTGGGCCGTGGCCGGTGACGGATCGGCCGACGCTATGGACTGGGCCAAGGTCCTGATCATTGTCGGAGCTTTTTTCACAGTCCTTGGCACCTGGTGGGTACCGCTTCGCACGGGGATCATGCGTGCGCTTCCCGATTTTCCGGGCAAGGACCGGCTTCCGCCCTATTCGGAGGAAAAATGACCAATCTGACCCCCCGCGAAATCGTTTCGGAACTTGACCGGTTCATCATTGGCCAGAAGGACGCCAAGCGCGCCGTCGCGGTAGCGCTTCGTAACCGCTGGCGCCGGAAACACCTGCCCGATGAGCTGCGCGAGGAGGTTTATCCCAAGAACATCCTGATGATCGGGCCGACGGGCGTCGGCAAGACCGAGATTTCCCGTCGACTGGCGAAACTGGCCAAGGCGCCGTTCCTGAAGGTCGAAGCCACGAAATTCACCGAGGTCGGCTATGTCGGCAGGGACGTGGAACAGATCATCCGCGACCTGATGGATACCGCGATGATCGAGACGCGCGAGCGGATGCGCGAGGATGTCAAGGCGCGCGCGCATCAGGCTGCCGAGGACAAGGTGATCGAGGCGATCGCCGGCGCGGATGCGCGCGAGCAAACGCGCGAGATGTTCAGGGCGCGGCTGAAGAGGGGCGAGCTTGACACGACGGTTATCGAACTTGAGGTGGCCGAAGCCGCGCCGCAAATGCCAATGATGGACCTGCCCGGCCAGCAGGGCATGGGGATGCTCAACCTTGGCGACATTTTCGGCAAGGCGTTCGGAGGGCGGAAGATCCGCAAGAAACTGACGGTGGCTGAGAGCTACGATATCCTGATCTCGGAAGAGGCGGACAAGTTGCTTGACGACGAGACGGTGAAAGCGGCGGCGCTTGAGGCGGTTCAGGAAAGCGGCATCGTTTTCCTCGATGAGATCGACAAGGTCTGTGCCCGGGCTGAAACGCGCGGTGCGGATGTCAGTCGGGAAGGCGTGCAGCGCGATCTGTTGCCCCTGATCGAAGGCACAACCGTCAGCACGAAATACGGGCCGGTCAAGACCGACCATATCCTGTTCATCGCGTCGGGCGCGTTCCATATCGCCAAGCCATCGGATCTGCTGCCGGAATTGCAGGGCCGTCTGCCGATCAGGGTCGAGCTTCGCGCCCTGACCGAGGAAGATTTCGTCCGGATCCTGACCGAGACGGAAAATGCCCTGACCCGGCAGTATTCCGCGCTGATGGGCACCGAGGACGTTTCGGTCAGCTTTACGGAAGACGGAATCGCAGCCCTTGCCCGGATCGCCGCCGAGGTTAACCGGAGCGTCGAGAATATCGGGGCAAGGCGGCTTTATACGGTGATGGAACGGGTGTTCGAAGAGTTGAGTTTCACCGCGCCGGACCGGTCAGGCGATACGGTGATGGTGGATGCCGGGTTCGTCGAGAAGAACCTTGGCGATCTGGCTCGCTCGGCCGATCTCAGCCGCTACGTACTCTGATCAGGCTTTATCCGCGCCGTCGCAGATAGACATAAAGCGCGCCCATGCCGCCGTGACGCAGATGTGCCGGGACGACCTGCATCACAACCCCGCCAAGCGGCGCCTGTGTCAGCCATTGCGGCACTTGATGGCGCAAAAGCCCGCGAAAGCGGGGGATCGGTCCGATATCCTCGTCAGGTTTGCCCTTGCCGGTGATGACCAGAACCATGCGCTTGCCCCGCGCCTGCGCGCCAAGAATGAAATGGTTCAATTCTGCATGCGCCTCGTTCAGCGTCATCCCGTGAAGGTCTAGCCGCGCCTCTGGCGTCAGCTTGCCGCGGGTCATCGCCTTGTGAAGGCGGTAATCCATGTTCAAGCCGGATTGCGGTTGGGCGGTTTGCGGCCTTTGCGCCGCCGGCCGGGACGCTCGTGGCATTGCCGGTGCCGGTTTCAGTTTTGACTTTGGCTGGAATTCAGGCGCTTCAGTGTCTGTTTTTGGCTGCTCTGCGGGTTTGGGCAAGGGTCGGATCGGTTGCGCCGTCGCGGCAACGCGCTGCCAGAGGTCGCGTTCATCCGGGGTTAATGTGCGGCGCCGGCGGCTCATCCGATTGATCCTTACTGGCGGCCGCGGGGAAGCAATGGCGTCAGAAATCCGTCCTCCCGCATTCCGCCCGCCGCTATGCCCGCCGCGTCGCCCGAACCGCAATAGATATCCGCGCGGCCGGATCCTGCGATGGCACTACCGGTATCCTGTGCAATCATCAAGCGGCCCTTTCCCTGACCGGTTTCAACCCAGATCGGTGTTCCCAGCGGATAATGATCCGGATCAACGGCTATGCTGCGAAGCGCGGCAAGCGGCACACCCGCCGTACCCAAAGGGCCCTGATCCGGCGCCGGATCGAGTTTGCGGAAGAAAACGAAGGACGGGTTGATCTGCAAGAGATCCTGAACAAGGGATGGATGCGATGCGCACCAGCGCCTGATGGCCATCGCCGACATTTCTTCGCCGGCGATTTCACCCCGGCGGATCAACTCGGCACCTATCGACTTGTACGGATGCCCGTTCTTCCCGCCGAACCCAAGCCTGAGGTCAGTGCCGTCAGGCAGCCGCACGCGGACCGAGCCCTGCACCTGCGCGAAAAAGGCGTCGACCGGGTCGGTCAGCCAGACGATCTCTTGCCCGGCAAGCAGATTGCGCTGCTCGATCTCTTTGCGCGTGTACCAGGGGCGGTCCGTCGGGATATCGGGGGGCGGCCCGTAAAGCGGATGGCAGAACCGGTCATCCCGGACCGCCGCGCCCGCAATCTCGGGCTGGTAATAGCCGGTCAGAAGCGCGGGCCGGGTCGGTCCGGGCAGGAACGTGGTTTCGAAGAAATCCCGCGCCGCGACGGGATCTTCGGCGGGTGCCGGTCCTTCAAGGCCGGCGCGGAATACCGCGAGTGCCGCTTGCAGGTCATCGTCCCGCCATCCGGGCAGCCGGTCGAATTCACCTTTGGAACCGGACGTCACTCGCCAGTGGCGACAAGCAGCCAGTTGGGATCCTTTGACCCCATCTTGCGCGCAAAGGTCCAACTGTCGCGCTGACGGCGAACTTCCGTCGGACTGCCCTCGACAACCTTGCCGTCCTTGTCGCGCCCTGCCGAAATCAATTCACCGGAGAATCGGACGGTTACCTCGCCCTCACCCGACTTCTTGTCGAATGTCGCTTCTTGCAACGTCACTTCACGGATCCCCATGAATTCGGCCGTAAAAGTCAATCCACGCGCCTTGCGCGCCTCGACGACTTCCGAGAAGGCATCGAGAACATCCGGCGCGAGGAAGGGTTTCACCGACGCGAGGTCTCCCCTTTCGAAGGCGAGAAGGATCAACTCATAAGCGCCCCGCGCGCCGCCCAGAAACTCGGACACCGAAAAGCTGGGTTCCGCCCGCTTCATCTCGGCCAATGCCCGCGCCGCGTCGCTGCCTTCGGGAACATGATCGACGATATCGTGATCGACCCCGCCCTCGATCACCTCGAAACGCGTGTCGGGCTTGCCCTGCACCGGGGCCGGCGCCGGCGGCTTTTCAAAACCTTCGCGGGTGCCAAGAACGCTGCGAAGCCGCAGAATCAGAAATATTGCGATCCCGGCAAGGACGAGCAGTTGTATGATACTATTGGACATAATCTCTAACCCTCGTGCCGCCGGACCCTTCATCGGGTTGGTATCTTGGTCACTCTCCACTTATGTAAGTTACAGGTGGGGTCAAGTCCACCTTGGGAGCTGAAAGGAAATTCGATGTGGTTGTTTGCGCTCTTTGTCATGGTTCCCATGATCGAGATCGCCCTGTTCATCAAGGTCGGCGGGCTGATCGGGCTGTGGCCGACACTGGGCATCGTGATCGTCACGGCGATTGCCGGAAGCTATCTGGTCCGGGTTCAGGGGCTGGCGGTGCTTGGCCGCCTGCGCGAGACCTTGCAGGACATGAGCGATCCCTCCGAACCGATCGCCCACGGGGCCTTGATCCTGGTTTCGGGCGTTCTGCTTCTGACGCCGGGGTTTTTCACGGACACGGTGGGGCTTTTGCTGCTTGTTCCCGGTTTGAGGGCGGCCTTGATCCGGCGTATCGCGGCGCGGGTCACGGTTGATCGTTTCGGCGCCGAACCGCCACGGGGCAGGCGCGAGCCGCATCGGCCGGATGTCATCGACGGCGATTTCATCGAAATCGATCCGGATGGGCCGGCGCCCGGGGGCAACTCCGGGTGGACGCGGCATTGAGGACCTTGGTGCGAGGTGATAAACCACCGCTCAACCAGTGATCTGAGGAGAGACAGAATGGCCGAAAACGGTAACGGCACGGCGCCCGCACAAGCACCACAAGTGAAGATGAGCGTGCTTGGCCAGTTCATTCGCGACATGTCGTTTGAAAACGTCGTCGCGCAGAAGGGGATTAACAACGCCGAGGTTCAGCCGGACATTCAGGTTCAGGTCAGCCTTGATGCGCGCAAGCGGGGCGTGGAACACCAGTATGAAGTGGTGTCGAAGTTCAAGGTGACGTCGACCAACAAGGCCGACAAGGCGCCGCTTTTCCTGCTTGAGCTGGATTACGGGTCGATCTTCCATGTCGAGGGCGTGCCTGAGGATCAGCTGCACCCCTTCCTGCTTATCGAATGCCCGCGCATGGTGTTCCCGTTCATTCGCCGTATCATTTCGGATGTGACGCGCGATGGCGGTTTCCCGCCGCTGAATATCGACACCGTCGATTTCCTTGCGCTTTACCGGCAGGAACTGGCGCGGCGCGCGTCTCAGCAGGCGTCGGCCGAACAGGTTTCGTGAGCGGCGGCGGCGCCCTTATTCCGGCCTGGGTCGATGGGCGCCTTGTGCCTTTCGACAAGCTTGGCGCACATCTGGCCGGGCATCGCCACAAGGCGGTGTCGGTCTTTGTCTTTGATGGCGAACAGGTTCTGATCCAACGCCGGGCGCTGTCGAAATACCACACGCCGGGGCTTTGGGCGAATACCTGCTGCACGCACCCCCATTGGAACGAGACGGCCGAAGACTGCGCCGCGCGACGCCTTGACGAGGAGCTGGGGATCGCCGGGCTTGCGCTTTTCCATCGCGGTCAGGTCGAATATCGGGCGGATGTGGGCAAGGGCATGACCGAGCATGAGGTCGTCGACATCTTCACCGCGATTGCCCCGGCGGGCCCGACGGTTCGCCCCAATCCCGATGAGGTGATGGAAACCAGGTGGATCGGCATTGCCGAACTTCTGGACGAAATCGGCGCAAAGCCGGATCGCTTCACGCCCTGGCTGCGGATCTACATGGCCGAACATCGGCCCATGATCCTCGCGCGCGCCGGCTAGCCAGGCCTAGATTTCCAGATCTTCCAGCAGCGTCGCCCAGGCCGCGCCATGCATGTCGCGGTCGGCCCGCGTTCCCTGCACCGACGGACGGGGCAGCGAAAACTTTATGACGTTCAGATCGGCGATATCGAACCGCTTCAGTGTTTCCGGCGACACCTTGAAAAGGCTTGCGACGCGCCCTGTTTCAAGCGCGGCCGAGACCCGATCAAAACAGTCTCTGTTTCCGCAGAAAATGTCGATCGTCAGCCAGAATGGCCCGGCATTCTTGGAACGAATCTTCTCGACCAGTCCGCGCAGTTCAGCCATGCCCGATATCCTCGGTCACAAGCCGGAAGACCGCCATCGGATCGTCAAGCTCGATGATGTGATGCAGCACGAATTCGTAGAGCGCGCCCCGGCTCATCTCGGCTGGTGAAAACGGAAAGGCAAAGGTTGGCATCGGCTCGTCCGCGGTCAGGGCGTGATGCAGCAGATAGGGGTTCAGGATCTTGCCGATCTCGGTTGCCTCGGCCTCGCTCGGCGCGGTCGCGATTGCCAGCACGCCAACCTCGGCCGGGGTCACTTCCCGGGTTTCGAGGCCGCCGAGTGTGGCGTCGAGCCCGATCAGGCGGATTTCGATCCCGTAATCCTCGGGGCCGATATTCATGCGCTGGGCGATGTCGGCGCGCGCCCGCGCCTCGATGCCCGCGACCCAGTCGCGGATGCCGGCGATGTAACGCCGGTCACGGACCAGCGTCAGACTTACCGTCTGGTAGCCGGCGATGCGCGCCCCTTCCAGCTTGACGCTGTGTTTGCCGGATCGCCAGACCGAGCCTTCGACCCGGACCCGGCGATCGTCGAGCGCCTTGTACTTTGCCTCCGTGACGTCCAGCACGCCGCCCGGTTCATAAAGCAGGTAGGGATCAGAGTTTTCATAAAGCATGTGGGCGGATACGGTATAGGGCGTGGCACGGGCCGTGGCGCCCATCGGCTCGACCGTGAAGCCGGTTGCATCGAAGGTGATCAGGATCGTGCCCGATGCAGGGTTGGTCGTCGCAAGGGCGCCGCATTCGCCGATTTTCGCGCCGTGCCAGGCGCCGCCGGCATTGCAGCCGCACATGAGCGGCAGCGCGGCGATGATCGCGGTATCTGTCGTGCGCCCGGCAATCACGATATCGGCGCCGGTCGCCAGCGCGGCCTGTACCTGTTCAGCCCCGGCAAGCGCGACGATGTTCGTGCAGGACCGGATGACGCCGGCATCAACCGCAGGCGCGGCGGGCAGGGAAATGATCCGGCCCGCCCCGAATGCATCGGCGATCTTTCCGGGGTTCTGGCCGGAATAGAGCCTTGCGACACGCAGTGTCTGGCCCAGCTCCTCCGCCAGTTCGCGGGTGATATCCCACATCCAGTCGACGGCCGAATCCGCCCCCGAGGTGCCCGCAGTTCCGATGACAAGCGGGACTTGGGCCTTGGCCCGCGCGATCATCAGTTCGCGCCATTCGGCCTTGACCGTCGCGCGAGAGTATTTCGACTGACCCCGCCCGAGATAGGCGGGGCCGCTGTCGGTGGAACCCCCGTCCACCGCGATGATATCGGGCTGCGACGCGACCCCGCGTTCAAGGGCCTGTCTGTCATAGCCAAGACCAAGCGCTCCGGTCGGGATCAGGACGCGGACGGTTGCCATCAGTCGACCGTACTATCGGTTTCGGGCATCGGCGGCTTCTTCAGAATGCCGCGCAGAAACATCGGCGCGACAAAGCCGAGAACCGCGGCGATCCAAAGCCCGATCGCGATTGGCGAAGAGAAGAGATAGGTCCATTCACCACCCGAAAGCGTCATAGCGTGGCGCAGGTTGTTTTCCATCTGATAGCCGAGAAGGATGCCAAGGATCACCGGCACGGTGGGTATGTCCATCTTTCGGAACACATAGCCCATGACGCCGAAGAGGATCATCAGCACCAGATCGAAATAGCTGCCCGAAAGCGAATAGATCCCGACGAAGGAAATCATCGTGACACCCGGCAGCAGAACGGCAGGCGGAACCATGAGGATCTTCACGAAGATCTTCACCATCGGCACGTTCATCAGCAAGAGCACGAAATTCGCGATCAGCAGAGCGGCGATCAGGCCCCAGATCACGTCCGGGCGGTCGGCGAAAAGCGTCGGACCCGGCGTGATGTTCAGTGTCATGAGGACCGCAAGCAACACCGCCGTGGTGCCAGACCCCGGAACGCCGAGGGTCAGCATCGGCACGAGGGCACCCCCGGCGGCGGCATTGTTGCCCGCCTCGGGCGCGGCCACGCCCTTGGCCACACCCGTGCCAAAGCCGCCCTTTTCACCCGCTATGCCCTTTTCCATCATATAGGTCATGAAGGAACCAAGCGATGCCCCGGCGCCGGGCAGAACGCCCGCGATGAAGCCCACGACCGAGGATCGAAGCATCGTCCAGCGGGTTGACCACATTTCGGCCCAGGGCACGGTGACCTTGCCAAGCTTGACGCCGACTGCGCTGCTCTTGCCGTGGGTTTCGATGAAGATGAAGACTTCGGACACCGCAAAAAGCCCGACGATGGCCACCAGAAAATCGATCCCGTCGCTGAGATGCAGATTGCCGCCGGTAAACCGCGCGAAGCCCGAATTGTTGTCGAGCCCGATCAGAGCGATGGCAAGCCCGATGAACGAGGCAAGCGCCGCTTTGGCCTGATTGTTCGACGCCATCCCGCCCAGCGTGGCGAAGGCCAGCGTATAGAGCGCGAAATATTCGGCAGGTCCGAATTTATAGGCGATGCGGGCCAGATAGGGCGCGACCAGCGCCAGAGCAATCGTCGCGAGCAGCGCGCCCACGAAGGAGGCAACGCCCGAGATGACCAGCGCGTCGCCCGCGCGACCTTGCTTGGCCATTGGATAGCCGTCAAGCGTTGTCATCATTGCCGGTTCATCGCCGGGGATGTTCAGCAGGATCGAGCTGATCCGGCCACCATACATCGCGCCGTAATAGACCGACGTCAGCAAGACGAGTGCGGCCGTGGCATCAAGCCCCATCGAAAAGGTGATCGGGATCAGGATCGCGACACCGTTCGACGGGCCAAGCCCGGGCAGGGCGCCGATGATCGTGCCAAGAAAGCAACCGATCACGGCCAGGATGAGCGTCCATGGCGTCAGCGCGATGGAAAACCCAAGCGCGAGGTTCGAAAACAGGTCCATGGGTTCCCCCTCAGCCGGTCAGGCTGCGCGGCAGGGCAAACAGGCTGAGGCCCAGCGCATATTTGAAGATGATGAAAAGGCCGATGGAAAGGCCAAGCCCGGTCAGGATGGCCGGGACCCTTTTCGGGCTGATCTGATAGCTGAGCACCGCGGCCGCAATGGCGGTCGGCGCCAGAAAACCCATCGGTTTCAGCGCATAGGCGTAGCCGATCAGCATCGCGGTCGCGAAGGCAAGCGACAGCAGCGTTTTTTGCCCCGGCCAATCCGGTTCCGCGTCCGGCCGCAGGACCATGACGGCGGCGCAGATCGCCATTCCGATACCGATCACGATGGGAAAGGCCTTGGGACCAAGCTTGTCGAAAACGTTGCCGGGGGGAAGATTGTAGGCGCTCGCGATATACGCGAGCGCCACGAGAATTACGACCACCCCGAAGATGCGGTCGGTCCTGATCACTGGATCACACCGATTTCGCGGCTGAGTTCGGCGGTCTGGGCAATGACGTCGTTGATCCAGTTCTGGAAGTCTGCGCCGACCTTGGTGAAGGGCGCCAGACCGTTATCGGCCATGGCCTGCTTCCATTCATCGCTGTCGGCAACGGCCTGAAGACGGTCGGCCCATTTCTGGAAGTCCGCGTCCGAGATGCCGCCCGGAACATAAAGCCCGCGCCAGTTCACCGCGACAACGTCATAGCCCTGCTCGCGCGCCGTGGGGATCTGGTCAAAGCCCGGCACGCGCTCTTCGGTCAGAACGGCCAGCGCGCGTACTTCGCCCGAGTTGATGAAGCCGACGATTTCGGACATGTCGCCCGTCATCGCCTGGGTAAAGCCGCCCACAGTCTGGGTGATCGCATCCGCGCCGCCATCGACACCGATATACTTGACAGCGGTGATGTCGTTGAAGCCCGCGGCCTTGAGGACCTGAAGCGGTTTCATGTGGTCAAACCCGCCCGCGGCGGAACCGCCCGCGAAGGCCACCGAAGCGGGGTCGGCCTTGATCGCCTCGACAAGATCGGTCAGCGACTGGAACGGGCTGTCGGCCGCAACGACGATGACGCCGGGATCAGCGCCGATCGCACCGACAAAACGGACCTGATCGGCGGTCGCGTCGCCGAAGGCCTTCTGCGCAAGCCGGGTGGTCGTTGCCGATGATGCGGCGACGATCAGATCGGGGTCATCATTCCGTTCGGCCACAACGGTGGAAAAGGCCAGACCGCCGCCGGCGCCAGCCATGTTGGTGACCTGAACCGGCGCATCAACCTGCTTGATGTCGAAAAGGATCTTGCCGATCTGGCGGCAGGTGAAATCCCAGCCACCACCGGGGTTCGCCGGCGCGATACATTCGGTCGACCAGGCGGTGGAAGCGGCCATCAGGCTGAGTGCGGCGCTGGCGCCCAGTGTCTTGAGTATCGTGAATTTCATGATCTTCTCCCTGTTGCAGACTTTTTGCAGGCCGCTTTCCCGGCCAAAGCCGGTTTCGTGCCCCTTGCGTGCGGTACGATTCGCGCCGAAGCTGACAGGAACCTGTCACGAGAGGCGTTGGGGTACGATGCGGTTTCTTTTGGTTGAAGACAACCCGGACCTTTCGCAATCCGTCGCCGAACGGCTGCGGCTCGATGGTCATGCCGTCGACCCGGCGGGGACGCTGGCCGAGGCCCTGGATTGTCTTGCTGCGGCATCTTACGATCTGATCCTTCTCGACATCTCGCTGCCCGACGGCGACGGGCGCGATTTTCTGCGGCAGGAACGGCGCCGGGGGCGCGATACGCCGATCATCGTGATGACGGCGCGGGCCGAGGTTTCGGACCGGGTCAATGTCCTTGACCTCGGGGCGGACGATTATGTCACCAAACCCTTCGACTTTTCCGAGCTTGAGGCGCGCTGCCGCGCGGTTTTGCGGCGCAGGGGGGCCGCGTTGCAGACCGTGCAGCAATTCGCCGGGCTGGTCTTCAATCCGCTGAATGCGAGCCTTTCGGTCGGCGGTGAAGAGCGCGAACTTCGCAACCGCGAACTGCGGCTGCTGGAGATTCTGATAGCCGCACCCGAGCGGATCCATTCCAAGGCGCAGATATGCGATCGGCTTTTTTCCTATGCCGAAAGCGTGACGGACAATGCGATCGAGGTCTATGTCGCCCGTCTTCGCAAGAAACTGGAAGGCTCCGGCGCCAGAATCGACACCATTCGGGGCGTCGGCTACCGGCTGATTGCGGAATGAATCGCGCTTCGGTTTCGCTAAGGCTACGGCTTGTCCTTCAACTTCTCGGGATTGCGGCCGTTCTGGCGATCGTTCTTTATTTTACGGTGCGGACAGTTGCGGACGAGGCGGCCGAAGCGACGCAGGACGGGGTGCTTGGCGCCGCGACCCTGGCGATTTCAGAAAGCCTTCAGGGCGGCGACGATGGAGTGAACGTCGACCTGCCATATGAGGCATTTTCGATTCTGGGATCGATCAGCGCCGACCGCGTCTTTTACCGGATCACCACCGGGGACGACACGTTGACCGGCTATCCCGACCTGCCGCAGCCGCCAAAGACCGATGCAGCGGCCGCGCCGGTCTTTTACACGATGCCCTACCGTGACACCGAGGTTCGCATTGCCGCGGTCGTGCGAACGGTTCTGGTTGCGCGCAAGCCGGTGCCGGTCATGGTCATGGTCGCGCAGACGCGGCAGGGACAAGAGGCAATCGCGCAGAGCGTGGCCCAGCGCGCGGCAGCCATTGGTCTGGGGTCATTCGTTCTGGCCGCGGCGCTATCGCTTTTGACGGCGGGAAACGTGCTTGGCCCGATCAACCGGCTTGCCGACGCGGTTGGAAGACGGGGGCCTCAGGATCTGCGTGCAGTCGACCACCCGACCCCTGTCGAACTGCGCCCGCTGATAACGGCGCTGAATGGCTTCATCGCCCGGTTGCGCGGCGCGCTGAGCCGGACCGAGACGTTTATCGCCGAGGCGGCGCACCATATCCGCACACCACTGGCGACCGTGCGTGCTAGGGCAGAAATCGCGTTGCGCCAAAGCAATTCGGAAGAAACACGCGAAACGTTGCGCGCGGTGATACGCGCGGTCGAGGAAAGCAGCCGTTCGGCGGGACAGTTGCTGGACCATGCGACCGTCGTCGCGCGCTCGGACCGGCTGGCTGACGAAGCGGTTGATCTGGCCCGGCTTATCGCCGCGCAGTCCGAAGCATTTGCCCCGACAGCCGACTTGAAAGACCTGACGATCAGGATGTCGGTCGAACCGGTCGTGGTGCAGGGGGACAGGGCGCTGATCGAGGCGGCGTTGCGCAATCTGATCGACAATGCCGTAAAATATTCGCCGCCCGAGACGACAGTGGAACTGACGCTGCGGCGTGACGGCGCGGCGGTTGTCGAGGTGGCGGACCGCGGCAGGGGCCTTGGCGGGCAGGGGACGTCACGTCTGACCAAGCGTTTTGCGCGGGGCGAGAATGCCTCGGACGTGATCGGCTCGGGGCTGGGGCTGACGATCGTCAGCGAAGTCGCCGCCGCCCATGGCGGGCGCTTTGAAATCGTTGATCGTGAAGGGGGAGGAACATGCGCGCGTTTGTTGTTGCCCTTGGCCTGATCCTGCTTCTCGGGTCGGTTGCCGGAGGTTTCACCGTCGAGGAAGAGGTTCTCTTTCCTCCGGCCGGTCAGCCCGGCCGTGAACTTTCAATCCTGTCGACCACGGACACGGACGTCATGCGCCCGGTGATCGAGGCCTTTCAGGCAGCTAATCCCGGGATCGCGATCAGCTACACCGTCGCCAATTCGCAAGAGGTTTATGCGGCGATCAATGACGAGGGAAAGGCATTCGATCTGGTCATCTCCTCGGCGATGGACCTTCAGATGAAACTGGCCAATGACGGCTTTGCGGCCCCGGTCCGTTCGGCCCTTTCCGAGGCGCTGCCAGGCTGGGCCCGCTGGCAGGACCGGCTGTTCGCCTTCGCGCAGGAAAATGTGGTGCTGATCGTGTCGCGCAAAGCACTTGGCGCGCATCAGTTGCCGCAGACCCGGCGTGATCTGATCGAGTTGCTGCGCGATGACCCGGGCCTGTTTCGCGGGCGCATCGGCACCTATGATCCGGCACGCTCTGGGGCGGGCTACCTTTTTGCGACGCAGGACGTTCGTCAATCGGACAGTTTCTGGCGGCTTGCCGAAGTGTTGGGCGGTCTTTCGCCCCGGCTTTACACATCGTCCAACGAAATGATTTCAGACCTGAAACATGGCCGGCTGGTGCTGGCTTACAATGTCCTGGGCAGTTACGCCGGGCCACGGCTTGCCGACAATAAGGATGACGTCGTGGTCGAGCTGGAGGATTACACGCTGACCCTGTTGCGGACGGGCCTTGTGCCCCGAACCGCCAGACACCCTGAATTGGGTGGTGCATTCCTGGATTTTCTGCTGTCACCCAACGGGCGCCAGCTTATCCGGGAAAAGGCGGGGCTGCCGCCCATTGACGGTGCCGCGCTGTTTGCCAGCCCACATTTGCGGCCCATGCGGCTTGATCCCGGTCTTCTTGTCTTTCTTGATGCCTTCAAGCGAAAAGCCTTCCTTGACGAGTGGGAGTCGGCGTTGAACCGCAAGTGATTCACATCTTCGTCAAGACTGGGCAGAAACGCGCCGGATGGCCCGCGCCAAGACTGGATATCCGCAAGGAATGCTGCGACGAAGGGCAAAGGATTGCGGGTACGAGGGGCAGGGGATGAGTGTTCGACTGAAGGGCGTGATCCGGGGCACGATCGGGGCGCTTTCCGGCGCCGCGCTGCTTGTCTGCCCGGTTCCGGCCCTTTCCCTCGAACGGTTGGTCTTTTCCGCCCCGGCGGCCAGCCCCGAGCTGCTCAAATCCCTTCAGGCGTCCTCTCTTTCGGTTCAGGCGAAAGCTGACGGTGAAACCGACCCGCTCAGTCTTTTTGCGGCGGCACGCGCCGATTACGGCCGATTGGTGGGGGCGCTTTATTCAGAGGGCTACTATTCCGGTGTGATCCATATTCTGGTCGATGGGCGCGAGGCGGCCGAGATTGCGCCGCTGGAAGCGCCGACCTCGATCCGCGAAATCCGTATCGAGGTTCAGCCCGGCCCGCTCTTCCGGTTCTCGGCAGCCCGCATGAAACCCTATGCCAAAGGGACCGAGCTGCCTTCCGATTATCGCGACACCTTGCCCGCGAAGTCGGCCGCGATCGTCGCCGCGGCAAGCGCCGGTGTCGAAGGCTGGCGAAACACCGGACACCCGAAGGCAGACGTCGCCGGGCAGGATATCGTCGCCGATCACCGGTCCGCGACGGTCGCTTCTGAGATCGTGCTGGAGCCGGGGCCACTGGCAAGGTTCGGTACCATCCGCATGACCGGCCAGGAACGGATGAAGGAACGCCGCCTTGCCAAGATTGCCGGCTTCCCGACCGGAGAGATCTATAGCCCCGCCGAATTGAAGAAGGTTGCGGCAAGGCTGCGTGACACGGGGGTTTTCCGTTCGGTCGCGGTCAGCGAGGCGGACGCGCTTGGCCCCGGCGACACGCTTGATGTGGACGTCGTGCTTGTCGAGGAAAAACTGCGCCGTTTCGGTTTCGGCGCCGAACTGTCGAGCACCGAGGGCCTGAACCTTTCGGGCTATTGGTTGCACCGCAATCTTTTCGGGGGCGCGGAACGGTTGCGTGTCGATGGGGCCGTGACCCAGATCGGCAGTTCCGGCAATGCGGTCGGCTATTCGCTGGGCGCAAGAATTGATCGCCCCGCGACGCCGGTCACCGATGCCTCTGCATTTCTTGCATTCGGAATGGACAAATCCGAACTTTTCGCCACCACGCTGACCTCGACCGAGTTTTCCTTTGGCCTGACACGCGGGTTTGGCGATTACCTGCATGCCGAGGCGGGTCTGTCCTATGCCAGCATCAATGCGGATTATCCGTTTGGCGCCCGCAGCTACGAACGCCTCGCCCTGCCGGTTTCGCTGACTTGGGACAAGCGCGACAATGTGCTGGACACGGCGCACGGCTATTATCTTCAGACGGTTGCCACACCTTTCCTGGGCTTTGGCCGGACGGGTTCCGGCATTCGTCTTTCCGGGGATCTGCGGGGATATCGCGGCCTGGGCACGGACGATCGTCTGGTGCTGGCCGGGCGCATGCAATTCGGAACGGTCGTCGGCCCGGCGCTGCTTGACACGCCACCGGATTACCTCTTTGCCTCGGGCGGGGGCGGAACGGTCAGGGGCCAGCCCTACCAGTCGCTGGGCAGTACGATCACCCAAGGGGCTGTCACGACGACAACCGGCGGGATGAGCTTTGCCGGCCTGACGGGCGAGGCCCGCTTTGCCGTGACCGACACCATAGGCGCGGTTGCCTTCTATGATGCCGGCTTTATCAGCGATGCCGAGCTTATGGGCGGTACGGGCCGCTGGCATTCGGGTGCCGGCATTGGGGCGCGGTATAATACCGGTATCGGGCCGATCCGCCTCGACATCGGCGTTCCGGTTTCGGGTGGATCAGGCGGAGTGCAGTTTTACATCGGTATCGGGCAGGCTTTCTGATGCGACGTCTTTTTGCCGCCATGGTTGTTTGTCTGGGTGCCACCGTTGCCTTTGCACAGGAGGCCGGTCAGACCGCGCCTTCTGACAGCGACCGCGACTATCTGACCGCCCTTCTAGAGGACAATCTTTCCGGTGGGGACCGGACCGTAAGGATTACGGGATTTGCGGGTGCGTTTTCGTCCCGGGCCACGTTTGACGAACTCAGCATCGCCGATGACAGCGGTGTCTGGCTGACGGTGCGCGACGGCGCGATTTCCTGGAGCAGGTCGGCCCTTCTGCGCGGGCGTATCGAGATTGCCGAGATGTCGGCCCGCGAAATCGATCTTGAGAGGCTTCCGCCGGGTGACGGCGCTTCGGCCGAGGCATCGGGTTTTGCCCTGCCGGAATTGCCGGTTTCCGTCGCCATCGACAGTCTTCGCGCGGATCGCGTCCACCTTGGCCCAAGCGTGCTTGGCACAGAGGTTTCGCTGTCGCTGGAAGGTTCCCTGGTTCTGGGTGACGGCGCCGGGCAGGCCAAACTTGCTGTCAAACGTCTGGGCGGCGTTGACGGGGTTCTGTCGCTGGATGCGGGCTATTCCAATGCGACGGGCAAACTCTCGCTGGACCTTCTGGGTCGTGAAGCAAGGGACGGAATTGCCGTCAACCTGATCGGATTGCCCGGAGCGCCTTCGGTCGAGTTCGCGATCCACGGGTCTGGGTCCATCAATGATTTTCAGGCGGACGTGGTGTTGTCGACCGACGGGGCGCCGCGCCTTGGCGGGACGGTCACGCTGGCCAAGGCGCAGGAAACCGGTTCCGCGCAGCAATTTTCGGTACGGCTGTCGGGCGATCTCGCTCCGTTGTTTCAACCCGAATACCGGGACTTTTTCGGCACCGCCGCGGCGTTGGAGGCAGACGGTCAGCGATCGGCTGCCGGCGACCTTGATCTTGAGCGGTTCTCTCTGTCAACGCGCGGCATCGACCTTTCAGGGCATCTGGCGATTTCGGCCGGGGGCCTGCCGGAAAAGGCCGAGCTGACCGCGCATCTTGGTCTTGGCGACGGCACGGCGATGCTGTTGCCCCTGACCGGAGACCCGACCCGGCTGGAAAGGGCCGATCTGAAGCTAAGCTACGATCGGGGCAGCGGGGACAAATGGTCACTTTCCGGAGCGGTCCGGGGATTCGAGCGTGGCGGCAATCGGATCGGCGATATCCGCCTTTCGGGTCTGGGTTCCGTTCAATCAGGTTCCGGGGCTGTGGCAGATCTTCGTGGCATCGACGGAGCGCTTGAATTTGGCGCAGGCCGGATCGCTGTTGCGGACCCGGCACTGGCCGATGCCATTGGCACCGAGGTTTCGGGGCGTTTTGCATTCGACTGGCAGAAGGACGCCCCCCTTCATCTTGCGGATATCGGTTTGAAGGGTGCGGGCTTTGACATTTCCGGTTTGGCCGATTTCAAGATCGGCGCGGACGGGCCCGAAGTCACCGGCGAAGCCAATGCCGATGTTGAAGACATGGCGAGATATTCGGCTGTGGCCGGGCGCGATCTTTCGGGCAAAGCGACAATGCGCCTGAAGGGGACAGCAGGCCTTTTGTCCGGCATATTTGACGTGACCGCGGAAGTGGCCGGGGTAGATCTGACCGTTGATCAGCCAGAGGCGGATGGATTGTTGCGGGGTGCGTCACAGGTTTCCGCGTCGGTCAGGCGCGACTTGGACGGCATTGAAATCCGGGACTTTGCCGCAAAGCTGGAGGCAGCGGAGATCGGGGCGCGCGGCAAAGTGTCAAGCAAGTCAATCGCGCTTGATATATCCGCGACGCTTGACGATCTTTCGGCGCTGGGCGCGGCTTACGGGGGCAGCTTGGCGGCCAGGGCCAGCGTCACGGGTGCCCCTGATGCGCTGACCGTCAATCTTACGGGTCAAAGCGAGGATCTCAGCCTCGGCAGTGCCGAGGCTGACCGCGTTCTGGCCGGATCAACGCAACTGGCCCTTCAAGCCGAACGGACTGCCGGTCGGTTCTGGCTCAACTCGCTCAGCCTGAACAACCGGAACCTGACGGCGAAGGCCGAGGGCACCGACGCTGCCGGGGCGCAGCAACTGACATTGTCCCTTGCCCTTCGGGATATGGCGCTTTTGACACCGGATTTTCCTGGCCCCCTGAATGTGTCCGGAACCGTTGTCGAGGACGGCGCGAATTACCGCCTGAACCTTGAGGCAACCGGCCCCGGCGCGACCAAGGCCGAGTTGGGGGGAAGTGTTTCAGCCGCGCTGGATCGGGCGGATCTGGCGGTTCGCGGCAGTCTTCAATCGGGAATTCTCAACCCCTTCCTTGCACCGCAACATATTGACGGGCCGGTAAGCTTCGATATTCGGGTCGCCGGTCCGCTTACGCTCAATTCCGTAACAGGCACCATCACCGCATCCGACCTTCGTCTTGTCGCCCCGACACTGGGTGCTGAACTGCAGCAAATATCCCTGCGCGTGACAGCGGCAAACGCGAAGGCCGAGGTCTCGGCCCAGGCCAGGGTGAAGGGCGGCGGCCGGCTGGAACTGTCAGGCCCGATTGGCATGACATCACCGTTCCGTGCCGATCTGAGCGTGAGGATGGACGGCGTCGTTCTTCAAGACCCGCAGCTGTACGAAACAATGGCAACTGGTCTTGTCCAGCTGACAGGGCCCCTGACGGGCGGCGCCATCGCCCGGGGATCAATCACGCTTGGTACGACGGAAATTCGTGTTGCCACCGATGGTTTTGGTTCTGCTGCCGCATTGCCGGGACTGGAACACATCAACGAACCGGAAGCCTCACGCGAAACGCGGCGGCGTGCGGGGTTGCTGAAGGAAGGTGGCCCCGAAGGTGCCGGGGCGTCCTATGGGCTCGACATTCGCCTGAACGCGCCGGGGCGCCTTTTCGTGCGCGGCAGGGGTCTGGACGCCGAGCTTGGGGGCGCGATCCGGATCACCGGCACCACCGATAACGCCACCCCGGTCGGTCAGTTCCGCCTGATCCGCGGGCGGCTCGATATTCTCGGCAAGCGCTTCACGATCGATGAGGGGCAGGTCCAGCTTCAGGGCGCTTTGGTGCCCTATATCCGGTTTGCCGCCAGCACGGAAAGCGACGGCATCACCGGCACAATCATGATTGAAGGCGATGCGACCGAACCCGAAGTCCGTTTTTATTCCAATCCGGAACTTCCCGAAGAGGAGGTCATCGCTCATATCCTGTTCGGGCGGTCACTTGCCAACCTGTCCGCGTTTCAGGCCGCCCAGCTTGCCTCTGCCGTCGCGACGCTGGCGGGCAAGGGGGGCGAGGGGCTTGTCGCCCGCCTGCGAAGCGGCATTGGCCTTGATGATCTTGACGTGACGACGGATGAAAGCGGTGCGGCCGCGTTGCGGGCGGGAAAATACCTTTCCGAAAAGGTCTATTCCGACCTGACGGTGGGTTCGGACGGCACGAGCCGCATCAATCTGAACTTCGATGTCAGGAAGGATCTGACCCTGAAAGGTTCGGTCGGGTCCGACGGGTCAACCGGGGTGGGTGTCTACTACGAACGGAACTATTGATCTTTCCTGCGCCACAGCTCGGCGTTCAGGGTAGCCCCCAAAAGAACGATATAGGCCGAAATCCAGAACCACATCAGAAGGGCGACGATCGCCCCGATCGATCCGTAGATTCTGTTATAGGCGCCGAAATTCGCGAGATAGATCGAAAACCCGACAGAACTCGCCACCCAGAGTGCCGTCGCCAGAACCGAACCCGGGCTTAGCCAGGAATGTCGCCGCCCGGTCGGGTTCGACCCCCACCGATAGAATAGCCCGAGCGAAACGAGCACGACTGCCAGCAGGATGACCCAGGGCGCCACGTGCAGGAACGGTGCGGCAAACTGGCCAAGGGGCACCAATTGCATGACGATGGGCAGAACGACAACCGTACCCAATGCGCAGACGGCGATGACGATCAGGAATGCTGTCATGGCTATCGAGGCGATAAGCCCCCTTACCCCGCCGCGGGGCTTGTGTCCCTGAATTGCGTTCACGGCCGAGATCAGGGCAGAGACGCCATTGTGAACGGAATAGAGCGCGACAGCGAGGGAAAGAAGACTGGCCCAGCCGAGCGTATGCGGCCGCGCGCCAAGCAGGGCATCAAGCTGGGTGCTGAGGACCGAAAAAACCATGTCCGGCAGCAGGCTGTGCGTCTGGGAAAGATATTCGCGCATCACGACCGGGTCCGAGAATAGTCCCCAGATTGCGATGATCGCGGCCATCCCGGGAAATATCGCGAAAAAGCTGTAAAAGGCGACGCCGGCGGCAATCAGGCTGACATGCCGGTCCGTTATCGACCGCAGGATCTGGGTCAGTAATTCCATCGTCGGCGATCTGATCCTTCCTGCCGACCATGTTCGCGCGGAGCGGCGCGGACTGCAACGCCGATTGCGCCACCGCGTACAGAGGTGGTATCTGGGCGCGGAAGGAGCGTCCTGATGCGTATCGGAGTGATTTTCGCCCTCTTTTTCGGTGCGTTGCCTGCTTTGGCAAAAGACCTGCCGCCGCCAGTCAGCGATTCCGATTTTCAGGCCGTGAACCTTGACGAGGCCAAACTTGGCCAACTTCTCTTTTATGACCGGATATTGTCGGGCAACCGGAATATCGCCTGTTCGACCTGCCACCATCCGCGCTTCGCGACGTCCGATGGCCTGTCCTTGGGGATTGGCGAGGGCGGGATCGACCTTGGGCCCCAGCGGCATCCCGATCCGGCGGACTACCCCGAACAGCGCATACCCCGAAACGCGACGGCGCTGTTCAACCTCGGCGCGCACGAATTCAAAGTGCTTTTTCACGATGGCCGTATCGAAGCCGATCCGACACGCCCCTCGGGGCTGCGAACCCCGCTTGAGGATGAGATGGTTTCCGGGTTTGCATCGGTTCTTTCGGCGCAGACGATGTTTCCCGTTCTGTCACCGGATGAAATGGCCGGGCATTATTCGGAAAACGACATCTCGACGGCCGTTCGGGAAGGTCTGATCACCGGCGAGGGTGGCGCGTGGGATCTTATTTCGCGGCGGGTGGCCGCGCTGCCGGAATATCAGGCGATGTTCGCGGCCGTGTACCCCGAGATCGCCTCGGGCCGGAAGATTGCGTTTACCGATATTTCGAACGCGATTGCCGGGTTTGTGGCCTTTGAATGGCGCAGTGACCAGTCGCCGTTTGACGCCTACCTGCGTGGTGTGGGCCAGCTTCCGCCGCCGGCGCTGGCCGGGATGACGTTGTTTTATGGCCCTGCGGGCTGTTCGGCGTGCCATTCCGGACCGTTCCTGACCGATCAGTCGTTCCATGCCATGGGTGAACCGCAGATCGGCCCAGGCAAGGCCGAGCGGTTTGAATCGCATTCCCGCGACGTCGGCCGGATGCGCGTGACCAATGATCCGCGTGATGCCTATGCGTTCCGTACGCCATCGCTGCGAAACGTCACCGAAACCGGCCCTTGGGGGCATGCGGGGGCTTGGTCCGACCTGACCGAGTTCCTGCTTCATCACAGCAATCCCGGTGAAGGGTTGGCCGGGTTCGACCGGGCCGAACCGGTGCTGCCGGAAATGAACGTCGCGAAGCCCGATTGGGTCGTGCTCGATTCGGCCGAAGAGTCGGACGCGATCACCGCGGCGGCGGAAAAGAGTTCTTACCACCTTGGCAAAGCCGAGGCCGAGGATATCCGGGCGTTTCTTCTGACCCTGAAGGATCCGGTTGCGCTGGCGGGACGGCTGGGAATACCGGACAGGGTTCCAAGCGGGCTGGCGGTCGATCGTTAGCCACCCAGTTCCAACGTTTTGCCGTTGGCTCGGACTTCGGTGATCCGGTTTTGCGGCAGTTCTGTCCATTCGCTGGCAGTTCCGTCTGGCCAGATGATACGAAACTCTGCCTGCGTGGAGCTTCCAAGACCAAAGTGGACAGGGCCCGATTGCCCGCCTGCGTGACCGCCGCCGATCGTCACTTCCCGCGCCGTGGTGCGGCCATTGGCCCGCACTTCGATCCAGGCACCGATGGCGGGCGTGTTTCTTGCTGTTTTCGGCTCTATTGCGGCCCAATTGCCGGTATTTCCGGTCGCGTTCTGCCACAGCTCCAGCGGCGCGCGGCGGTTTACAACCACGATGTCCAGCAGCCCGTCGCCATTGAAATCCACCAGCGCCGCACCGCGGGATCGTTCCGTGGTCGCGATACCGGCCTTGTCTGCCTTTTCGACAAAGGTACCGTCGGATTGCTGCATGAGAAGGTTGTTCGGGTCGTGGATTGCGTTTGATGGCATCTGATCGACGTTGCCCTTTGAAATGAACAGATCCATCAACCCGTCATTGTCGATATCGCCGAATTCGGCGTGCCAGCCTGTCGACGGGCGGCCGTCATCGCCAAGAAATGGCCGCTGGGAATAGGTTCCAATCGAGAATGGCGCGTTCTGAAACCCGGTGCCGGTGTTGAACTGCAAAAGCTGATCGCCCATCGAGGTCAGCATGACATCCGGCAACCCGTCATCGTTTACGTCCTGACTGGCAATTCCCATCCCCCAAAGGGATACCTTTTTCCAATCCTCGACCCGCTCGGCCAAGGGGTTCAATCGGAACATCTGTTCGTATCCGCCGCGCACATAATAGTGTCTGTCGTTGGAGATTCTGAGTTCCGGCGCCCCGTTTCGCTGCCAATCCGTGATCAGCATCGAGAGGGCGCAAAATCCGGGCGCTATGACCTCTGACCGGCTGTAGCCGCGCCCTTCGGGTCGATAAAGGTCAGAGGTATCGCAGGCCTCGAACGGGCCGTTCGGGTTGCTGCGGTCGACATAGTGGCCAAAGGCGAGCGTGGGCCATTCGTTTCCGTTCTCCCACGTGGCCGAGAATGCGGTCGTCCAGGCATCGCGCGGATGAAAGCCCCAGTCATCGGAAGCATCGGAAAAATGGCAGTGCCCGTCACCTTTCAAAAGCCGGTCCGGTCCCACCCGAAGCAGGGCGATGTCGATGTTCCCGTCACCGTCGATGTCGAGCGGATAGGCCCCGGTCGAATGATCGATCCGCGCCAGTTCCCCTTGCCTGAAGGTGATCCCGTCGCCCGGCGAAGCGGTGTCGTTGATCAAAAGGGTGGCGGGGTTTGCGCCGCCGGCAATCAGCATGTCGGGCTTTGCGTCGCCATTGCAATCAAAGACAGCGACACCTCCGCCCACGAAGTGCTCCCACCCGCCGGCATAGATGTGCTGGACCGGCAAAGCGGCGCTTCGATCGATGAAAACCGGGTCTGCGCAGGCAGGAAAGGCAATGAACAGTGCCGGGATAAGGCGTTTCATTGTGCGGCGATTTCGCGGGCCGGAGCAAGCAGCCCGTCGGTTACGGCCGACAGCGCAAGCGCTGCCGCCCCATGCGCCCAAAGAAGGTCGCCCCATGCGTGGATTTCGATCCGCGGTTCCGGCCGGCCGGTGTTCAAGGCGAGTGCTTTCATTTCCGCAAGCGTCTCATTCGCATAGAGGTAATCGTATCTCATCCGTTCGCCCGACAATATTATCAGTTCCGGGTCGAACAGGTTCACGACATTGGCAAGACCCAGGGCAAGGAAGCGCCCCGCGCGTCGGAAGATCGATCTTGCGGCCTGATTGCCGGCTTTCGCGTGGTCGTAGAGGCTTTCCAGAAGGATTGGCAGTGACTGGGTTTGGCGGCTGGTCCAGTTAAGGGCTGTGGTCGCCTCCCGCGCGAGGGCATAGTCCGCCACATAGGCTTCCAGACAGCCCCGCTGACCGCAACGGCAGAGCGCGCCATCAAGCTGCACCTTGGTGTGGCCAAGCTCCATTCCCAGCCCGAGCGCGCCGCGATAGATCCTGTGGTTGAGGACAAAGCCCATTCCGACGCCGTGTTCGATCGTGACGACAGCGAAATCGGAAAGGCGTCGCCCTGCGCCGAACCAAAGTTCGGCCAGAGTGACAAGGTTTGCGTCATTGTCGACATGGACCGGCAATCCGAACCGTGCCGTCAGCGCCGTGGCAAGTGGAACATGACGCTCGGACAGTATCGGCGACCAATGCGCGATGCCTGTTGCCGCATCGACAAAGCCGGGCACACCAAGACCGATGGCGCTGATCGAGCCGCGCGAAACGCCCGATTTTTTGCAGACCCGGTCGATCAGATCCTCGGCGGCGGCGGCCAGTTCGGGCAGTGTCATCGGGCTGGGTGGGTGTGGGATGGCAAGGTCGGCAACCAGATTTCCGGCGAAATCGACGATAACCGCCGTGTTTTCGCGGTCTGACAACTTGATGCCCAGCACCATATGCGCGTCGGGCCTTACGCCCAGCGCCACCGCCGGTCTGCCACGCCCGGTTTCACCATCGCGTGGGGTCGCGGTCTCTTCAAGAAGGCCAAGCTCGATCAGTTCCGATGTCAGGGTGGTTACGGTCGCGGGGCTGATTGAAAGGTCCTTGGCAACCTGAACACGCGGGATATACCCGGCGGCGCGGACGCGTTCGAATATCTGCTGGCGAAGAGGTCTGGCGGCTTCCGAGAGCGCAGGGATAATCGGACCGCAGCCATGCGAATCGGGGCCCATCCTTTGCCCGTTTCTACCGATTTGCTCTGCCATTAATTAGCTCGTCTAAATTATTGCGGCGTTTTCTTGCAGCCTGCGCCGAAATACGGCGCCCAGCAGAGGCAATTCTCGCCGGATTTCGGTAATCATCAGTCTGGCGAAGGTTTTTTAATTTGACAAGCGAATTTATTGTCGGCAAGCTTGTTGGCAGTTCGGCAAAATGGCCGATCCGGGCGTCTGGCCCGCCAACGGGAGGAACACATGAATAAAGCCATTCTCGCCGCCGTCGCGCTGACGGCGGGTTTCGCCACATCCGCCTGGTCCCAGACCGTCGGCGTGAGCTGGTCGAACTTTCAGGAAGAGCGCTGGAAAACCGACGAAGCTGCGATGAAGGCCGCGCTTGAAGCTGCGGGAGCTACCTATATTTCGGCGGACGCACAGAATTCGGCGGCAAAGCAGCTGACCGATGTCGAGGCGTTGATTGCACAGGGTGCCCAGGCCCTTATCATCCTGTCGGTCGACAAGGATGCGGTCGGACCCGCGGTCGATCAGGCCGCCGCCGAGGGCATTCCGGTCGTCGGCTATGACCGGCTGATCGAGGACAACCGCGCATTCTATCTGACCTTTGACAACAAGGGTGTGGGCCGCATCATCGCCGAACAGGTGAAGGCTGCGCAGCCGACCGGCAACTACGCCATCATCAAGGGCGACAAGGGCGATCCGAACGCCGCCTTCCTTCTTGAAGGCATGATGGAGGTCATTGGCGACGACGTTAACGCCGGAAACATCAAGATCGTCGGCGAAAGCTTTACCGACGGCTGGAAGCCCGACAACGCCCAGAAGAACATGGAGCAGATCCTGACCTCGGCGAATAACGAGGTTGATGCGGTTCTTGCCGAAAACGACGGGATGGCCGGCGGTGCTATTGCGGCACTTTCCGCTCAGGGTCTCAACGTGCCGGTTGGCGGACAGGACGGCGACCTTGCCGCGCTTAACCGCGTTGCGCGCGGCACGCAGACCGTTTCGGTCTGGAAGGACTCGCGCCAACTCGGCAAGGCTGCCGCGGAAATTGCCGTGGCCCTTGCGGGCGGCACCGCGATGGATGCCGTTGAAGGCGCAGTGAAATGGTCTGGCGGCGAGAAGGGCGTTGAGATGAACGCGATCTTCCTGGCGCCGACGCCGATCACGAAAGACAACCTTGGTGTCGCTATCGACGCTGGCCACATCTCGAAAGAGCAGGCCTGTGAAGGCGCGATGGCCGGTGTGAACGGCTGCTGATCCAACCGAAGGGGGTCCGGGCCTGAAGCCCGGACCCCTGCCCCCCCTGTGGCCGGTCGGTGCCGCACACTCCATGCGAAATCAGCCTGTTAGAATCGCCAGTTTCTTCTGGCGGGGGCTTCGCCACACCCAATTCATGGCCGATGAGGATATGACCGAAATGACCGCTCATCCAACTTCTCGCACCTCCGAAGGACCTGTGAAACGCTTCATGAGGGCGACCGAACTTGACACCCGCCTGCTGGGGATGGTCGGGGCGCTGGTCCTGATCTGGATCGGATTTCATCTATACGGTCAGATCGTGAACGGTTTCGGTGCGTTCCTTACCCCCCGGAACCTTTGGAACCTGTCGGTTCAGACCGCATCCATCGGGATCATGGCCACGGGAATGGTTCTGGTGATCGTCACGCGGCATATCGACCTTTCGGTTGGTTCGATCCTTGGGTTCTGCGCGATCGTCATGGGTGTGATGCAGGTCTATGTACTTCCGCAGTATCTGGGGCTTGGGCACCCGCTGATCTGGGTCATCGCGGTCCTTTGCGGCCTTGCGCTTGGAACCGCGGTCGGGGCGTTTCACGGCTTTCTGATCGCCTATGGCGGCATTCCCGCGTTCATCGTCACGCTGGGCGGGCTGCTGGTCTGGCGCGGCGCGGCGTTTCTTGTGGCGCGGGGCGAGACGATTTCGCCGGTAGATGCCACGTTTGCCCTGCTTGGCGGCGGTCCCTATGGCGCTGTCGGGTCAACGGGCAGCTGGATTGTCGGGCTGATCGCCTGCGCCGGGATTGTCCTGCTGATCCTGAATGGACGCGCTCAGCGCCGCAAATTCGAGTTTCCGCTGCGCCCGGTCTGGGCGGAAGCATTTCTGGGGTTCGTCGGATGCGGCATCGTTCTTGGCGCGGTTCTTCTGGTCAATTCCTATCCGTGGCCGAAGGGCATCGTGGCGCAATATGCCGAACGGAACGCGATTGAGCTGCCGCCGGAAGGGCTTTTCATCAGCCATGGCTTTGCCATCCCGGTTCTGATCCTTATCGCGGTCGGCATCGCGATGACATTTCTCATGACCCGCACCCGATTTGGCCGCTATGTCTTTGCCATCGGCGGCAACCCCGAAGCAGCCGAGCTGGCGGGGATCAACACGCGGTGGATGACCGTCAAGATTTTCGCGTTGATGGGTTTTCTTTGTGGCCTTTCCTCGGTGGTCGCCTCTGCCCGGCTGAATTCGGCGACGAACGCGCTGGGCACGCTGGATGAGCTGTATGTCATCGCTTCCGCGGTGATCGGCGGCACATCTCTGGGCGGCGGGATCGGTACGATCTACGGCGCGATCATCGGAGCGCTTGTCATGCAGAGCCTTCAGACGGGGATGGTCTTGATCGGTTTCGACGCGGCCATTCAACAGGTTGTCGTCGGCACGGTCCTTGTCCTTGCTGTCTATCTCGACAAGCTCTATCGCGGCAAATCCAAGTGAAGGGAATGGTCATGAAAGACAGAGGAACCCCCCTTGTCGAGATGCGCGACATCTCGATCGCCTTTGGCGGTATCAAGGCCGTCGACCATGTAACCATCGATCTTTATCCCGGTGAGGTTGTCGGGCTTCTGGGTCATAACGGCGCGGGAAAATCGACGCTGATCAAATGCCTTTCCGGTGCATACCAGGCCGATAGCGGTTCGATCATCATCAATGGCGAAGAGGCGACCATAGAGAATCCGCGCGATGCGCGACGGTACAACATCGAGACGATCTATCAGACGCTGGCATTGGCGGACAATCTCGACGCGGCATCGAACCTTTTTCTGGGGCGCGAGCTGACCACTGCCACCGGGCTGGTCGACGATGTCCGGATGGAGGCCGAAGCGCGCAAGATCATGGGCCGGCTCAACCCGAACTTCCGCAAGTTCAACGAACCGGTATCCGCGCTGTCGGGCGGGCAGCGTCAGTCCGTGGCCATTGCCCGCGCCGTCTATTTCAATGCGCGCATCCTGATCATGGACGAACCGACCGCCGCGCTTGGCCCGCAGGAAACCCAGATGGTCGCCGAGCTGATCGAAGAGCTCAAGGCGCAGGGGCTTGGCATCTTCCTGATCGAGCATGACATTCACAGTGTCATGAAGCTGTGCGACCGGGCAAGCGTCATGAAGAACGGCCAGCTTGTCGGGACTGTCAACGTGAACGAAGTGACGGATGAGGACATCCTCGGCATGATCATCCTCGGCAAGCAACCCGACAGGGCGGCGTGATGTATCTCGGGCTCGACCTTGGAACTTCGGGCTTGAAGGGTGTCATCGCGGATGAGACCCAGAAGATCGTTGCCGAGGCAACCGCACCGCTGACGGTTTCACGGCCGAGGGATGGATGGTCAGAGCAATCGCCAGCCGATTGGGTTGCCGCGGCCGAGGCGGTTTTCGGGGCACTTCCTGCGACAGCCCGCGCGTCGGTCCGCTCCATCGGCCTTTCGGGGCAGATGCACGGGGCCACATTGCTGGACGCCGCCGATGATGTTCTGCGGCCGTCCATTCTGTGGAACGACACCCGCGCGCATGCCGAGGCAGCCAGGATGGATGCGGATCCGGATTTCCGCAAGATCAGCGGAAATATCGTGTTTCCCGGCTTCACGGCGCCCAAGCTGGATTGGGTAAAACACCATGAGCCCGAGGTTTTTTCGCGTGTGGCAAAAGTGCTTTTGCCCAAAGACTATTTGCGTTTGTGGTTGAGCGGCGAACATGTGTCCGACTTGTCGGACGCAGCCGGGACAGGCTGGCTCGACACAGGCGCGCGCGACTGGTCAGATACCCTGCTTGACAGGACCGGCCTTGATCGACGGGTAATGCCGAGACTTGTCGAGGGATCGGAGCGCAGCGCGACGCTCAGGCCGGAACTGGCCTCACGCTTCGGGTTGCCGGCCAACGTGATCATTGCGGGCGGGGCAGGCGACAACGCGGCGGCCGGCATTGGTTTGGGGGTTGTCCGCGCGGGTCAGGCCTTTGTCTCGCTCGGGACGTCCGGCGTCCTGTTTGCTGCAAACGACAAGTATCGTCCCGACCCGGCGACTGCCGTTCACACTTTCTGCCATGCGCTGCCCGGCAGGTGGCATCAGATGGGCGTGATCCTGTCGGCGACCGATGCCCTGAACTGGTTTGCAAGGCTGCTCGGACGGGATGCCGCCGGGTTGACCGACGGGCTTGGCGCACTGCGTGCGCCGGGCCGAACCAGGTTTCTACCCTATCTCGGTGGAGAAAGAACGCCGCTGAACAACGCCGAGATCAGAGGCGCGTTCATCGGGCTTGAGCATGCGACCGATCCCGATGCGGCGACAAGGGCGGTTCTGGAAGGCATCGCCTTCGCGATCCGGGACTGTCGGGATGCGCTGGCCGCGACGGGGACCCGGATCGACAACCTTTTTGCCGTGGGCGGGGGATCGCGTTCACATTACTGGCTTTCGGCAATTGCCACGGCGCTCGACACGCCGGTCCTTGCGCCGGAGAGCGGCGATTATGGCGGCGCACTCGGGGCGACACGGTTGGCGATCATGGCCGAATCCGGCGCCGGCGCCGAAATCGCGACGCCGCCATCCGTCGCCAATGTATTCGAACCCGTTTCCGAACTGACGGCCGCTTTTGATGCCGGTCACGAGAGATATCGCGCTGCCCGCGACGCCATTGAGGGATTGAAATGAGCCGCTTTTTCAACGCGATACCGAAGATCCGCTACGAAGGCCCGGACAGCGGCAATGAATTCGCTTTTCGCCATTACAACCCCGATGAGGTTGTTCTGGGAAAGCGGATGGAAGACCACCTTCGCTTTGCGGTTGCCTATTGGCACAGTTTCGCCTGGCCGGGCGGCGACCCCTTCGGCGGTCAGACGTTTGAGCGGCCGTGGTTCGGCGATACCATGGATCTGGCGCGGCTGAAGGCCGATGTGGCCTTCGAGATGTTCGATATCCTCGGGGTTCCGTATTTTTGTTTTCACGATGCCGACGTGCGCCCGGAGGGCGCGAGTTTTGCCGAAAGTCTGCGCAATCTGGAAGAAATCGTGGATTATTTCGGCGAGAAGATGAGCACCCACAAGACGCGGCTGCTTTGGGGTACGGCGAACCTGTTTTCCCACCGCAGATTCATGTCCGGTGCCGCCACCAATCCTGATCCGGACGTCTATGCCTATTCGGCTGCGACCGTGAAATCCTGTATCGACGCCACCCACAAGCTGGGCGGGCAGAATTACGTTCTGTGGGGTGGCCGCGAGGGATATGAAACGCTGTTGAACACGGATCTGAAACGCGAGGCCGAGCAGGCCGGACGGTTCCTTCAGATGGTTGTCGATTACAAGCACAAGATCGGGTTCAAGGGCGCGATCCTGATCGAACCGAAGCCGCAGGAGCCGTCGAAGCACCAGTATGACTATGATGTTGCCACGGTCTACGGCTTTCTCAGGCGGTTCGGGCTGGAAGCCGAGGTCAAGGTCAATATCGAGCAGGGGCACGCGATCCTTGCGGGGCATTCCTTTGAGCACGAGATTGCATTGGCCGGGTCCCTTGGTCTTTTCGGTTCGATCGACATGAACCGGAACGACTATCAGTCCGGCTGGGATACCGATCAGTTTCCCGATTCCGTCCCCGAGATGGCCAGGGCTTATTACGAGATCCTGCGCATCGGCGGTTTTACCACCGGCGGCACGAACTTTGACGCAAAGCTTCGGCGGCAATCGCTTGATCCAGAAGACCTGATCCTTGCCCATTCCGGCGCAATGGACATTTGTGCCCGCGCCCTGAAATCCGCCGCCGCGCTATTCGAAAGCGGCGCACTCGAAGAGGCCAGAACAGCCCGTTATTCAGGGTGGGACACCGAGCGGGGGCAGAGGATACTGGCGAGCGGGATGGAAGAGCTGTCGCGTCAGGTTCTGGAAGAGAATCTCCGCCCCAATCCAAGGTCGGGCCGCCAGGAACGGTTGGAAAACCTGTGGAATCGGTTCGTATGAACCTGCGGCCCGTGACGCTTGGCTGAAATCAAGAAAAATCATTGTTCGATTTTATGCCGTTACGCGGTTTTCCGCTTGGCGCGCCGACCAATTTCGCGGTCGGGCGCCTATGAGATCTTTACGTCAATTTAACATTAACCAAACAGTAACGACTCAACTCATAGTTTATCAGTCGTGGGCCAGTGGGGGTTGGTCCGGCAACGACGCACAGGGAGATATTCCGAATGGCTGCCCCCCAGTTTGAGTTCAGCTCAGACCTAGTTCCCGCCCCCTCTTCAGGTTTTTACAGGCAGTCTGGCAAGCGGTTGACCGATCTTGTCCTGGTAGCTGTCATGCTTCCTGTCGTGGCGCCCGTTATGCTTCTGATCGTCGCAATGGTATCGCTTGGCGGTGGAAGTCCGTTCTACTCACAGTTGCGGGTCGGTAAGAACGGGCAGTATTTCCGCTGCTGGAAAATACGCACCATGATTCCCGACGCGGAAGCTGCTTTGCCACGAATTCTGAGCACCAATCCCGCGCTGCGGGAAGAATGGCACCGGACGCAGAAGCTGGCCCGGGATCCGCGCGTCACCGTCATCGGCAGGTTGCTTCGCCGGCTGAGCCTTGATGAGTTGCCGCAGCTTTTCAACGTGGTCAACGGAACGATGAGCCTTGTTGGACCTCGCCCCTTCATGCCCGCACAGGCAGGCCTGTACCGCAATGGTCGGCGCGATACGTCCTATTACAGATTGCAGCCGGGTATTACGGGCCTTTGGCAGGTGGGCCGCCGAAATGAGGGCAGCTTTGAAGAGCGGGCCCACTATGACGCGAAATACGAAGAAACCATCGGACTCGTGACCGATATGCGGATCCTTGTGAAGACGGTAGGTGTCGTGTTTCGGGCGACCGGAAGGTAACTAGCCAAAGCGGCGCCAGATTGCGTTTTCGCCAAGCTTCGCGACAAACTCTTCATGCGCGCGCTTTTCTTCGGCGGTCAGTCGTGGAAACAGCCGCACCGTCCTGGGTTCCGGGCGCCAGGATGGCTCGGACACCGCCGAGCTGCTGCCCTGCGTTGTCGTCAACCCGAAATCCGGTTGCTGCCCGCCGATCAGTTGCAGGTAAACTTCGGCAAGCAGCTCGCTGTCGAGCAATGCGCCGTGTTTTTCGCGGCGCGAATTGTCGATGCCAAAGCGGCGGCAGAGCGCGTCGAGCGAGGCAGGCGAACCGGGGAACCGTCGTCTGGCCATTGCCACGGTATCAATCGCGCAGTCGGGCGGAAGGAGCGGGCGCCCGGCCCAGCCAAGTTCGGCATTCAGGAACTTCATGTCGAAGGACGCATTGTGGATCACCAGCTTGGCGTCCTTTCCGACGAAGTCTATGAACTCGTCTGCAATGGCCGCGAATACAGGCTTGTCGCGCAGGAAATCGTCCCCCAGCCCATGAACTTCGAACGCGGCCGCCGGCATCGAACGTTCGGGGTTGATATACTGGTGATAGCTTCGACCGGTTGGTAGGTGGTTGAACAGCTCGATTGCGCCGATTTCGACGATGCGGTCGCCCTCGGCGGGCTCAAAACCGGTTGTCTCGGTATCAAGGACGATTTCACGCATTTTCAGCCAGAATAGTGTCGATCAGATTCTGCACCGCCATGCGGGTTTGATCAAGGCTATGCGTTTCGATGACGTAGTTTGCCTTGCGTCTTTTTTCGTCATCGGGAAGCTGCCTTCCGAGAATGGCCCTGAATTTCTCCTCGGTCATTCCCGGACGGTCCAAGACCCTTTTGCGCTGAACCTCCTTCGGGGCGGATACGACAACAATCGCGTCGACAAACCGGTCCGCGCCTGTTTCGAACAAAAGCGGAATGTCCAGAACGACAAGCGGATCGCCCCGCTCCCCGGCGTCGGCGATAAACCGGTTGCGATCGACAGCGGTCAGCGGATGAACGATGGCTTCGATCCTGCCCAGCAGGCCAGGATCGTCCGCTATGCAGCGGGAAAGGACATTGCGGTCGACCGCGTCAGAGCGAATGGCTTCGGGGCAGATTTCGGAAATTCCCGTTACAGCCTCGCCATTGGCGGAATACAGGCGGTGAACGGTTGCATCGGCATCCCAGACGGGGATGCCCGCGTCGCGGAACATTGCGGATGTGGTGGATTTGCCCATCCCGATCGAACCGGTCAACCCGAGCAGAAAGGGCCGGGTCATCCGGCCAGAACCACGTCACGTGTGGTCTGGTCAACCTCTGGTCTGGTGCCGAACCACCGTTCGAATGCAGGTGCTGCCTGGTGAATCAGCATTCCCAGGCCGTCGACAGTCACGCAGCCGATTTCTGCCGCCTGTTCAAGAAAATGCGTTCTGAGGGGCGTATAGACCAGATCGCTTACCACCGCGTTGCGGGACAGGGCGTCAAGGGGCACGCGAAACTCGGGCTTGCCCTCCATTCCCAGCGACGATGTGTTTACCACCGTCGCCGCGCCGTCCATCATGTTGCCGGCCTGCACCCAATCATAAACGACGACCTTTGCCCCGAATTCCTGCCGCAACGCTTCGGCGCGGGCGCGGGTTCGGTTGGCAAGGCGAATTTCCGGCGCTCCGACTTCGATCAGCGATGCGATGACAGCGCGCGCGGCGCCGCCCGCCCCGATCACTGCGGCCGCCCCTGCCGTCGGCGACCATCCGGTTGCATTCTGGCGAAGATTTGCGATGAAACCGAAGCCGTCGGTATTATCGGCGTGGATGCGCCCATCCTTGCGAAAGATGAGCGTATTGGCCGCGCCGATTAGTGCGGCCCGGTCGGTCACGATATCCGCGAGCGCAAGAACCGTTTCCTTGTGCGGTATGGTGACATTCACGCCCACGAAACCCGCTTTGGGCAGCGCGGATATCACCTCGCGCAGGTCAGCCTGCGCGACGTCCATAGGGATGTAATACCCTTGGATACCGTAACGCTTCAGCCAGTGGCGATGCAGAAGCGGCGAGCGGGAATGCGCGACCGGCGAGCCGATGACGCCTGCGAGCGGGATACGCGGATGGCTGTTCATGGCGTGATGTCGCCCCGAAGCCGCAGCCAGGTCAAGAGCTCTGTTAGCGGCAGGCCAAGAACATGAAAATAGTCGCCGTCGATGTGTGAGATAAGGCGCACCCCTTCCGCCTCGAGCCGGTAGCATCCGACGCAGTGCCGGATCTCATCCCAATAGGTGGAGACATATGAGCGGATGTAGTCGGGCGGAAGCTCGACCATTGTCAGCCTGACATGGCCAATGTGACGCCAGATCGGCTTTCCGTGCTGATAGGCGACCGCGGCGGAAAAGAGATGATGCGTGCGGCCCGAGAGAGCCGACAATGTTCGGATCGCAGAGTCCTGATTATCGGGTTTGTCCAGAACTTCGCCGTCACAGGAAAGGATCTGGTCACATCCAAGGGTCAGGCTTTCGGGATGGGATGCCGAGACTTTGCGCGCCTTGGCCTCGGCCAGGGCATCGCTCAGATCTCTGGGCGTTGCGCCTTCGGCGCGAAGCGATTGACGAAGCGCCTCTTCGTCAATCCGGGCCGGCATCGTTTTGAACGGTACGCCCGCGTTGCGCAGCAGACCGGCGCGAATTTCGGAACCTGACGCGAGGAGGAGCGGATTTTCTACAGTTAGCATGTGGGTGCTGTGTTGTGGGTAAAGACGGGGAAACCGGGTGGATCGGTGATGGTGGAATGACGCTGGGCCTTCATCGTCTGGATAAACCCATCGGGTTTCCACCCCCTACCTGTTTTTTTTACAGCTGTGCAACGCTGTTTGCTGCGATCTGGTAGAGCCCCGCTTGTCCCGGTGTTTTCACACAAGATTATTCATAGGGTGCCGCGATCCAGGTCTTGTCTATCTTACTGATATTATTGAATGAAAACTTCTTACCTGGCATGTTTTTCCCTTGTCCCTAGGGTTATGCACAGCCTTGGCCCCCTTGTGGGTTAAAGGTGTAGAATTCGATTTATCCCTGTTATCCACACCATAACAACATCAACTTCCTTTCTATCTATTTCTTTCTTAATAGATGGTCAGACTGCCAACCTCTGGGGACCGGATGACGGATTTTCTTGCTTTGATCTATCCTTGGACAAAGGCGTTGCACGTCATTTCCGTGATCTCATGGATGGCCGGTTTGTTCTATTTGCCGCGGCTCTTTGTGTATCACAGTGAGGCGGTCGAGCGGGGCGGGGACACAGACAGGCTTTTTCAGAAGATGGAGCGAAATCTTCTGAGACTGATCATGAACCCGGCGATGGTGCTGACCTGGACATTCGGACTTGCCCTTGTCTTTACGCCGGGGATTGTCGACTGGTCCGAGCTCTGGCCCTGGACAAAGGCGGCGGGGGTTCTTGGGTTGACCTGGTTTCACCACTGGCTTGGGTACCGCCGCAAGGATTTTCTGCGCGGAGAGAACACCCGGTCCGGCAGGACGTATCGGATAATGAATGAGGTTCCGACCGTGCTGCTGGTGGTGATCGTCATCTCGGTGATCGTCAGATTCTGAGGATTTGTTGACTTGCCGCGGGCGGCGGTGTAAGCGCTGAGGGCCCTTCCGTCCGGATGGGATCCTTCCCTATGTGAACCACCAGAACAGGCTCAGGCCGTTCGCCGATGCGTTGGAATGCGATATGACCCAAGAGCGCCTTAATCTTTCCGATCTCAAAGCAAAAAGCCCTGCCGATCTTTTGTCGATGGCCGAGGAGCTTGAGATCGAGAATGCCTCGACCATGCGCAAGGGCGAGATGATGTTCTCGATCCTCAAGGAACATGCCGAAGAGGGTTGGGAAATCGGTGGAGACGGCGTTCTGGAGGTTGTGCAGGACGGATTTGGGTTCCTCAGGTCGCCTGAGGCGAACTACTTGCCGGGCCCCGATGACATTTACGTGTCGCCCGACATGTTGCGTCAATATTCGTTGCGGACCGGGGATACCATCGAAGGGGTCATTCGTGCGCCGGGTGAGAACGAACGGTATTTTGCCCTGACAAAGGTGACAACGATCAATTTCGAAGAACCGGAAAAGGCGCGACACAAGGTTGCGTTCGACAACCTGACACCGCTTTACCCCGATGAACGGCTGAAAATGGAGATCGAAGACCCGACGATCCGTGACCGTTCGGCGCGGATCATCGACCTTGTCGCGCCGATTGGCAAAGGCCAGCGCGGGCTTATCGTGGCGCCGCCGCGAACAGGTAAGACGGTGCTTTTGCAGAATATCGCGCATTCCATCGCGACCAATCACCCGGAATGTTACCTGATCGTGCTTCTTATCGACGAACGGCCGGAGGAAGTGACCGACATGCAGCGTTCGGTGAAGGGTGAAGTCGTGTCATCGACCTTTGACGAACCGGCGACGCGGCACGTTGCCGTGGCGGAAATGGTGATCGAGAAGGCGAAGCGTCTGGTTGAGCACAAACGAGATGTTGTTATTCTTCTGGATTCTATCACAAGACTTGGCCGTGCGTTCAACACTGTTGTTCCGTCCTCTGGCAAGGTTTTGACGGGTGGTGTGGATGCGAACGCCCTGCAGCGGCCAAAGCGGTTCTTCGGCGCCGCGCGGAATATCGAAGAGGGTGGTTCGCTGACGATCATCGCAACGGCGCTGATCGATACCGGAAGCCGGATGGACGAAGTCATCTTTGAGGAATTCAAGGGTACGGGTAACTCGGAAATCGTGCTTGATCGCAAGGTGGCCGACAAACGCGTCTTCCCGGCGATGGACATTCTGAAATCGGGCACCCGGAAGGAAGATCTGCTGGTCGACAAGAACGATCTGCAGAAGACCTATGTGCTTCGCCGGATCCTCAACCCGATGGGGACCACTGACGCGATCGAGTTCCTGATCTCGAAGCTCAAGCAGACGAAGACCAATAGCGAGTTCTTCGATTCCATGAACGCCTAGCTCTGGTTTCAGTCACAAGGCCGGATTCATGAATACGATATTTGCACTGGCGTCGGCACAGGGAAAGGCCGGCGTCGCGGTGATCCGTATTTCCGGCCCTGCGGCCTGGCGTGGTCTGGCGCAGCTTGTCCGCACCCTGCCCGAACCCAGGCGGGCCGCGCTGCGCGAGATCGAATGCGATGGCGTGGTTCTGGATGAAGCCTTGGTCATCTGCTTTGAAAAGGGAACCGGGTTTACGGGCGAGGAGGCTTGTGAGCTGCAGGTTCACGGATCTACAGCCGTGGTGAGCCGTGTGCTTTCGGCTCTCGGCCAGCTCGACGGTTTTCGGCTGGCGGAGGCGGGTGAGTTCACGCGGCGCGCGTTTGAGAACGGAAGGCTGGACCTCGCGCAGGTTGAGGGGCTTGCCGATCTGATTGAATCCGAGACCGAGGCCCAAAGGCGTCAGGCCATGCGGGTCTTGTCCGGGGGGGTTGGGCGCAAGGCGGAAGCGTGGCGCCGCGATCTAGTCAGGGCCGGGGCCTTACTGGAGGCAACGATCGATTTTTCCGAGGAAGATGTTCCGGACGACGTGACGGTTGAAGTTGGCGGGCTTTTGACGGGGGTGATGGCGTCGCTGCGGGGCGAACTTGATGGATTTGCAGCCTCTGAGCGTGTCAGAACGGGGATGGAAGTTGCGATCGTCGGTCGTCCAAATGTTGGAAAATCTACTCTTTTGAACAGGTTAGCTGGCAGGGAAGCGGCAATCACTTCGGAACATGCGGGTACGACGCGCGATGTGATCGAGGTGCGCATGGATATCGGCGGCTACGCGGTAACCTTGCTTGATACGGCGGGACTTCGGGAAACCGACGATGTGGTGGAGGGGATTGGTGTTCAGCGTGCGATTGATCGGGCCGCGCTTTCCGATCTTCGGATTTTTCTGGTCGATGGCGACGCTCCGGCGCTTCTGAAACCGGAACCTGATGATTTTGTCGTGCTTGGGAAATCGGATGTTTCCGCGACCGACCGGGCAGGGTTTGATTTTGCGGTCTCGGGAAAGACCGGCGAGGGCATCGACACGCTGATCGAGGCAATCGGACGTGAGGCCGCCCGGAGGACATCGGGCGCGTCGATGATTGTGCGTGAACGGCACAGGGTGGCTGTCGCCCGTGCCGCGTCGATACTGGCCGATGCGCTGGATGATCACGATGGGCGAAGTCACGACGCCGAGATAATGGCGGAGTATATAAGAGAGGCGGTGGCCGCCCTTGATTCTTTGATCGGCCGGGTTGATGTAGAAGCCTATCTGGATGAAGTTTTTTCAAGCTTCTGTATCGGAAAGTAGGGGTGTTTCACGTGAAACATTATGACGTCATAGTGGTGGGCGGCGGCCATGCCGGTACGGAAGCCGCACATGCGGCGTCCCGTATGGGCGCAACTGTCGGACTGGTAACCCTGCGTGCCGATACGATCGGTGCGATGTCATGCAATCCCGCAATCGGCGGTTTGGGAAAGGGCCATCTGGTCCGCGAGATCGATGCTCTCGATGGTATTATGGGGCGGGCGGCGGATCGGGCCGGTATCCAGTTTCGGCTGCTGAACCGGCGCAAAGGGCCGGCAGTTCAGGGACCGAGGGCGCAGGCTGACAGGAAGCTCTATCGTCAGACCATCCTTTCTGAAATGACAGGAAGCCCGCTGATTGAGATTGTGGAGGGAGAAGTCACCGACCTTATCACCGTCACCGGGCGTGTAGCGGGGGTGGTCCTGGCGGATGGCGTCGAACTCTCTGGCGCGGCCGTGATCCTGACGGCCGGAACGTTCCTCAACGGCGTAATTCACGTGGGGGATCGGCGGCAGCCCGGTGGGAGGGTTGGGGATCGGCCTTCGGTACGGCTGGCGGAAAGGATCACCGAGCTTGGCCTGCCCGTCGCCCGGCTTAAGACGGGAACCCCTCCGCGGCTTGACGGGCGCAGCATCAACTGGGCCGTGCTGGAAATGCAGCCCGGAGACGACGACCCAACCCTTTTTTCCTACCTGAACAAAAAGCCGTTTGCCCGGCAGGTTTCGTGCGGCATCACCCATACCAACGGTCACACGCATGAGATCATTCGAACCAATCTTGGCCGCTCGGCGATGTATGGCGGGCATATCGAGGGCGTCGGACCACGCTATTGCCCTTCGATCGAAGACAAGATTGTCAGGTTTTCGGATAAGGATTCCCATCAAGTGTTCCTTGAGCCGGAAGGCCTTGATGATTCAACGGTTTATCCAAACGGAATCTCGACGTCTCTGCCCGCTGATGTACAGGAGGACTACGTCCGCTCCATCAAAGGGTTGGAGTCCGCCATTATTACGCAACCGGGCTATGCGATAGAATATACCTATGTTGACCCGCGTTCACTGCGCTACAGCCTTGAGCTTCGTGAACTTCCCGGGCTGTATCTTGCCGGGCAGATCAACGGGACCACGGGTTACGAAGAAGCCGCCGCCCAAGGGCTTGTCGCCGGGATCAATGCGGCGCGGTCAGCTCAGGGCCGTGACGCGATCCAGTTTCGCCGGTCAGAGAGCTATATCGGCGTGATGATCGACGATCTGGTAACAAGAGGCGTATCTGAACCCTATAGAATGTTTACATCGCGTGCTGAATATCGGCTGACCCTTCGCGCGGACAATGCCGATCAGCGACTTACCGCCCTCGGGCGTCAGCTTGGATGTGTCGGTGACATGCGGTGGCGGGCGTTCAGCGAAAAGAGGGAAGCGCTGGAGAGCGCCCGCGAAATGCTGGAGAGCCATCTTCTCACCCCGAACCAGGCCGCGGAAGCGGGCATCAAGGTTCGTCTGGATGGTCAGCGAAGGTCGGCGTATGAATTTCTCTCTTTTCCGGATGTCACGTTCGATGATCTCATTCGGATACAGCCTGACTTTGCGACGATTGGTCTGGAAGCGCGCGAACAGTTATCCCGTGATTCCCTTTACGCTCAATATGTTGAGCGTCAGAAGCTAAGCGCTGAATCTTTGAAACGCGATGAGGATGTGAAAATTCCGGCGGATTTCAACTATCTGGCCGTTGCCGGCCTTTCGAGCGAGCTCAAGGAAAAACTGGATAGGACGCGTCCGGAAACCCTTGCGCAAGCGAGCCGGATAAATGGCATGACGCCGGCTGCGCTTACATTGCTTCTGGCTTTGGTGCGAAAAGAAGCCAAAAGGCTGAAAAGCGGATGATCCCCCGGGAATTCTCCGACAGGATCGATGTTTCACGTGAAACAGCCGAACGACTGGAGGCTTACGCTGCGCTTCTTCAAAAGTGGAATCCGCGCATCAACCTTGTTTCTGCCGCCTCGCTTCCGGAAATGTGGACACGCCACTTTCTGGATTCCGCACAATTGATGGAACTTGCGCCAGCGCGTGCGACACATTGGGTGGATTTTGGCAGCGGCGGCGGATTTCCCGGGGTCGTGGTTGCGATCCTCTCGGCGGACCGATGCCCAAAGCGGTTGGTCACGCTTGTGGAAAGCGATGCGCGAAAAGCGGCGTTTCTGCTGAATGTGGTACGAGAAACCGGTGTGACGGCAAAGGTCATCGTGGATCGGGCCGAACGCCTCGATCCCTTTCGGGCGAATATTGTCTCTGCGCGCGCCTTGGCACCCCTTGGATCGCTTCTGTCATTGGCAGAAAAACACCTGTCTCATGATGGTATCGCTCTTTTTCCCAAGGGCGCCGATCATGACGCCGAGATCGAACGCGCGCTTGAAAGCTGGCGGTTTTCCGTTCAAAAAGCGCCGAGCTTGACCGATCCGGCATCGGCCGTCTTGCGAATCGAAGGAATTTCCCGTGTCTGACCCAACCCGCCCTCCGGGCCCGCGAATAATTGCTGTCGCAAACCAAAAAGGCGGGGTCGGCAAAACCACAACCGCCATCAACCTTGCTGCAGCACTGGCGGAAGCCGGAAAAAAAGTCCTTCTTGTCGATCTCGACCCGCAGGGAAACGCCTCAACCGGCTTGGGGGTGGAGCCAGCGTCGAGGGTAAAATCGACCTATGATCTTCTGATAGAGGACGCACCCCTGCAAGAAGTGATCCGGAAGACGGAAGTCGAAGGCTTGTGGATCTGCCCGGCGACAACCGACCTTTCCTCTGCCGATATAGCGCTGGTCGCAAACGAAAAACGCAGTTTTTTGTTGCATGACGCGCTGCATCAGCCCGCGATCGACACTTTCGCGTTCGACTACGTCCTGATCGATTGTCCGCCGTCGCTTAGCCTGCTGACCGTAAACGCCATGGTTGCCGCCCAGTCGGTTCTGGTGCCTCTCCAGGCCGAGTTCTACGCGCTCGAAGGCCTTTCGCAGCTGATGCTGACCCTCCGAGAAGTTCGGAATGCCGCAAACAGGGATTTGCGAATCGAAGGCGTCGTCCTGACCATGTACGACGCCAGAAACAACCTTTCGCAGCAAGTCGAACAGGACGCCCGGCTCAATCTCGGAGAGCTGGTGTTCCAGACCCTTGTGCCGCGCAATGTCCGGCTGTCGGAAGCACCGAGTTTTGCGGTCCCTGTTCTCAGCTATGACACGGCGTCAAAAGGCAGTGTTGCCTATCGCGCCCTTGCCCGGGAAATACTGGCAAAGCACGCCGCGGCGGATAAGGAGAAAGCCTATGTCTGATAAGAAACCGGAACGGCGCGGTCTTGGACGCGGCCTGTCGGCGCTCATGGCGGATGTTCGCCTTTCCGAGCCCGCGGAAGACGCCGAGGAAAAAGCCGCGCCCCGCCGCGCGGATACGCGCCTGCCTGTCGAAAAACTCGTGCCCAACCCGGACCAGCCGCGACGGGATTTTTCACCCGACGCCCTTGATGAGCTGGCAGCATCGATCGCTTCAAAAGGTGTGATCCAACCCCTGATCGTCAGGATTAACCCAAGAGATTCAAATAGTTATGAAATTGTCGCCGGGGAAAGACGTTGGCGTGCCGCGCAAAAGGCGCAGTTGCATGACGTCCCGGTCCTTATCCGCGAATTCTCGGACACCGAAGTTCTTGAGGTCGCGATCATCGAAAATATCCAGCGCGCAGACCTCAACGCTATCGAGGAGGCGATGGCCTACAGGCAGCTTATGGACCGCTTTGGACATACGCAGGAAAAACTCGCCGAGGGATTGTCCAAAAGCCGGAGCCATATCGCCAACCTTCTGCGTCTCCTGAACCTCCCTCACGAGGTTCAGTCGCTTCTACGCGAGGGCAAGCTGACCGCAGGCCATGCCCGCGCGCTGGTGACGACGGAAAACCCGCTGGCTCTGGCCCGCCAGATCATCGCGAAGGGCCTTTCGGTGCGCGAAACCGAACGATTGGCCAAGTCGCCACAGAAAGAGGCCGCGCCAAAGGCCAAGCGGCCCGAAAAAGATGCCGATACCCGGGTACTGGAGCAGGACCTTTCGGCGCATCTTCGCATGAAGGTGGTCATCGATCACAAGGGGCATGATGGCGGCCAGCTGATCGTTACCTACAAGACGCTCGATCAACTTGACCAGCTTTGTCAGGTGCTTAGCACCACCCGCTAGGTTCCGGGCCTTGTCCAGACAAAGACGGCGACGCTCAGAAGTGTCGCCGCCTGAAGCCCGATAATCCATTTCGGCACTCCGAAAGCGATGGCCAGACCGATCGCGGCAACCATAGAAATGGAGGCGGCGATCTTGGCTTTCCGACTGATCGCGCCACGGTTCTGCCAATCGCGGATCGACGGGCCAAAGTGACGGTTCCCGAGCAACCATGCGTGTAGCCTGGTCGAGCCGCGCGCAAAACAGAACGCCGAAAGCAAAAGAAAGGGGACAGTCGGCAGCAGCGGCAGGAAGATGCCGATGACCCCCAGAATGAGGGCGAATAAGCCGCCGGCCACCCAGAAGGGCCGCATCACACCAAAAGCTCCCGAATAACGGAATTCAGCACGGCCCGGCCTTCCGCCGTGGCGGCAACGCGCCCCGACGACACCGTTACCATCCCGATCTCTTCAAGATGGTCCAAAACGTCACGATCCAGCGGCCTGCCGGAAAGATGGGCGAATCTTGTGGGATCGCTTCCCTCCGCCAATCGCAACGACATCATCAGATATTCCGTCGCCTGATCAACAGGTGAGACAGGCTGGCGCATTGTCTCTCCATTCCCCTTGGCTTCCACCTGTGCCAGCCAGGCACCGGGGGCCAACGGGGTTTCAGTCGCCCAGCGCAAGCCGTCAAGGGTCAGGCGGCCATGCGCGCCCGGACCGATGCCCGCATAGTCGCCATAGCGCCAGTAGATCAGGTTGTGGCGGCTTTCCGCACCGGCCCGCGCATGGTTTGAAACCTCGTATCCCGGCATGCCGATGTCCGAAAGAACCTCTTGTGTTTTCAAATACATGTCGGCAGAGGTATCGTCATCCGGCAACCCTTTAAGCCCGCCGGCGGCGTGGCGTGCGCCAAAGGCGGTGCCATGCTCGATCGTCAGCTGATAAAGCGAAAGATGATCCACGGCCATCGACGCGGCCTCGCGCAGCTCAGCCTCCCAATCTTCCAATCTCTGGTTCTGCCGCGCATAGATCAGATCAAAGCTTACCCTGTCGAACACGTTGCGGGCGATGTCAAAGGCCGCTCGCGCCTCGGCCGCCGAATGCAACCGGCCAAGCCGACGCAGATCGGCGTCATCCAGCGCCTGAATCCCCATGGAAAGCCGGTTGACGCCCGCTGCCGCATAGGCGCGGAATCTCCCGGCCTCGACCGAACCCGGGTTTGCCTCAAGCGTAACCTCAAGATCGTTCGCACAGGTCCAGGTTGCCCTGACCCGATCCAGAACCATCGCGACGACCTCCGGCTCCATCAGGGATGGCGTCCCGCCTCCGAAAAATACCGTGTTCAGAACCCTGCCGGCGGTCTCGCGCCCGACGCGGTCGATTTCGCTGACAAAGGCATGACCCCAGCGGCGCTGGTCGATACTTGCCGATACATGAGAGTTGAAATCACAGTAGGGGCACTTCGACGCACAAAACGGCCAGTGGATATAAAGGCCAAACCCGCCGTTACGCCAGTCCTCCACCACTCACCCCTTGAAGGCCGTGACTTCGATCTCGATCAGCATTTCGGGCTTGATCAGTCCCGCAATAACCATTGTGGCCGCAGGGCGGATATCTCCGAAGGCTTCCCCAAGTGCGGGAACCAGATCGTCCACCAACCCGGCATCGGTCACCGTGTACTGGACGCGAACGATATCCTCCATCGCGAACCCGGCCTCATGCAGAACCTTGCGGATCGTGGCGAAGCAATTCCGCGCCTGATCGGCAACCCCGCCGGGAATGATCATCGTCGCATAATCATAGCCCGTGACGCCGGAAACAAAACACCAGCCTCCTTTGACGATCGCGCGGCTGTAACCCATGGTCGCCTCGAACGGCGATCCGGTTGAAATGCGTTTCATGATCGGTCGTGCTCAAAACATGCGGTCAGCTTGCGAAAAGCATCCGCCCGGTGGCTGATCAGGTTTTTTTCTTCCGGGGCCATTTGCGCGAAGGTCATGTTGTACCCGTCTGGTTGGAACATGGGATCGTAACCATGCCCCTGCATCCCGCGCATCGGCCAGACGACCTGGCCATCAACCTTGCCTTCGAACACTTCGTCATGCCCGTCGGGCCATGCCAGAACCATCGTCGCACGAAACCGGGCGGTACGCGGGTAGGGGGCATCGGCGGCCTCAAGCTCGGTCCACGTCCGGTTCATCGCCTGAACGAAGTCCCGCCCGTTTGGCGTTTCAGCCCAATCGGCGGTGTAAACGCCCGGGGCCCCGCAAAGACCATCGACCTCTATCCCGCTATCATCGGCAAGGGCAGGCAGGCCCGTGGATTTCGCGGCGGCATGAGCCTTGATCCGGGCATTGCCGACGAATGTCGTCTCGGTCTCGGCCGGTTCCGGCAGACCCATATCCGCGGCGCTCACACAGGTGATGCCAAAGGGCGCGAGCAGGGCGGAAATTTCCTCAAGCTTGCCCTTGTTGTGGGTCGCAACCAGCAACCGGCTCTCCGTAAATCGCCGCATCAGATCGCCGCTTTCTGCGCCTCTACCAGCTTCGCGATCCCGGCCTCGGCCAGATCAAGCAGGACCGAGACTTCATCGCGGGAAAATGTGGCCCCCTCTGCAGACATCTGAACTTCGATCAGGCGGCCCCGCCCCGTCAGGATGAAATTCCCGTCGGTCCCCGCCTCGCTGTCCTCTGCGTAATCGAGGTCCAACACGGGCTGACCGGCATAAATGCCGCAAGAAACCGCCGCAACGTGATCGACAAGCGGGTCGCTGGTGATCGTGCCCGACTTGACAAGCTTGTTCACCGCCATCCGGAGCGCCACCCAGCCGCCGGTGATCGCAGCGCAGCGCGTGCCGCCATCGGCCTGAATGACATCGCAATCCACGACGATCTGACGCTCACCCAATGCCACACGATCAACGCCGGCCCGCAGCGCCCTGCCTATAAGCCTTTGAATTTCCTGTGTTCTTCCAGATTGCTTGCCTGCCGCGGCCTCGCGCCGGTTGCGCGTGTTCGTCGACCTTGGAAGCATGCCGTATTCTGCTGTAACCCATCCAAGCCCGCTGCCCTTCAAAAAGGACGGCGCCTTGTCCTCGATCGTGGCCGTGCACAAAACATGCGTATCGCCACATTTGATCAGGCACGATCCTTCGGCATGTTTGGTCACCCCTGTCTCGATCGAGACGGGGCGCATTTCGTCAAGTTTCCTGCCAGAAGGTCGCATGGGGTGTCCTATCATTGCATTTGCCGTCAGTTACAGGCCCATCCCGCCGCGATGCAACCCCGATTGACTCGGGTGCCGACCGATCATTAACTTGAGACGGCTCAAGATACTGCAATGGCCGACTACACAACGATCCTCAGCGATATGAATGACCGTTCGCGCGAAGTTTTTCGCCGCGTGGTCGAAAGCTATCTGAGCAGTGGCGACCCGATCGGTTCGCGGACATTGACGCGCGCGATGAGCGAAAAGGTCTCTGCCGCGACGATCCGGAATGTGATGCAGGATCTCGAATCCCTCGGGCTTCTCGACAGCCCGCATACCTCGGCAGGGCGCGTGCCGACGCAGCTTGGGCTTCGGATGTTCGTCGATGGGCTGATGGAGGTTTCCACCGTCTCGCTGGAAGATCGCGAAGCCATCGATGCCACTACGGGCGGGAACGAACCGGGCGTTGCTTCGATGCTCGACCGGATCGGACAGGCACTGTCGGGAATAACCCATGGTGCAAGCCTGGTGCTTACGCCCAAGCACGAGGCGCCGATCCGGCATATCGAGTTTGTCAGCCTTGGCGGTGATCGCGCGCTGGTCGTTCTGGTTTTCGCCGACGGACATGTGGAAAACCGTGTCTTCACGCCGCCTGCCGGACAAACACCGTCTTCGATGCGGGAGGCAGGAAATTTCCTGAACGCGCTTGCCGAGGGCAGAACGATCTCCGAACTGCGCGCCCATATTGGCCGCGAAATCAACCGGCGCCGGCAAGAGCTCGACTCCGCCGCCCGTGCTCTGGTTGAAAGCGGGTTGGCGGTCTGGGAAAACCAGGGCGAATCTCATGAAAGGCTGATCGTCCGCGGCCGTTCGAATCTGCTTGAAAAGACGGACGAGGCGGATCTTGACCGTATCCGCGTCCTCTTTGATGACCTCGAGCGCAAGCGCGACATCGCCGAATTCCTGCAACTGGCCGAAAGTGGCGAGGGTGTGCGCATTTTTATTGGTTCAGAGAACAAGTTATTCTCACTTTCGGGTTCCTCTCTGGTGGTCTCTCCCTATATGAACGCTGACCGTAAGATCATCGGCGCCGTGGGCGTGATCGGTCCGACGCGGCTTAATTACGGGCGCATCGTTCCGATTGTGGACTACACGGCGCAGCTTGTCGGGCGGCTCTTGTCCGGCGAGCGAAAGGGATAGACCATGAGTGAGATGAAGAAAGACGAGATTGCCGAAGATCAGGCGCAGATCGGCGATGAGAGCCTTGAAACCGAGATCGTGATTGACGAGATCGAGGCACTTCGAGCCGAGCGTGATGAGATGCGAAACCGCTTCATGCGGGCATTGGCCGATGCGGAAAATATCCGCAAGCGCGGCGAACGCGACCGGCGCGAGGCTGAACAATATGGCGGCTCCAAACTCGCCCGCGACATGTTGCCGGTCTATGACAATCTCAAACGCGCGCTCGATGCGGCCGGGGATGAAACCCGGGAAGTCGCGAAGGGCCTTATCGAAGGCGTCGAACTTACCATGAGGGAACTGATCTCGATCCTCGGCAGGCACGGTGTGCAGCCGGTCGTCCCCGAGGTTGGTGACACGTTCGATCCGCAGCTTCATCAGGCAATGTTCGAAGCCCCCCTGCCCAATACCAAGGCCGGCGACATCATACAGGTCATGACAGAGGGTTTCATGCTCCATGACCGGCTTTTGCGTCCGGCGCAGGTCGGGGTCAGCTCTACGCCGAAGTCCTGACCTTTCCCGAAGACGGCTGTTCCGGCCGGCAAGGCGGCCTGCGTCGTGGCACTCTGTTTTCGTCCGGAACGCCTCCGCCAAACCTGCGGCCGGGCGCGGCGGCGCCTTGCGTGGCGCGGCCGAGGCGGAAGGGGACACGAAGATATTCGACCCAAAGGGCGTAGACCCGCGATTTTCCCATCGCGCCGGCGAACAAGATCGGCTTTCATGGCTTGCGCAATGAACCGTGGTATCGCCTGTCGAGATGAGGGTCGCCAGAATGCCGGTCGAACAAATCAACACGCTGGTCGTCGGTGCCGGACAGGCAGGAATCGCGCTTAGCGAACATCTGCGAAGCCACGCCATTCCGCACATCGTGCTGGAAAAGAACCGGATCGCCGAAGCATGGCGGACGGGCCGCTGGGATTCGCTCGTCGCCAATGGCCCGGCCTGGCACGACCGCTTTCCCAACATGAAGTTCAGCGATACCGGCCCCGAAGCGTTCCCGGCAAAAGACGCGGTCGCGCGGTATATGGAAGATTATGCCAGGATGATCGGTGCCCCGATCCGGACCGGCGTAGAAGTCTTGAGCGCTGAACGCTTGGCCGGACGGGCCGGATTTATCGTAAAAACCTCGGAAGGATTGATCGAGGCAAGGAATGTTGTCGCCGCAACGGGTGCTTTCCAACATCCGGTGATCCCGCCGGCCGTGCCGGAAACGCCGGATATCGTCCAGCTTCACTCGTTCTACTACAAGGCACCGGCCAAGTTGCCGGATGGTGCGGTACTGGTCGTTGGCGCGGGGTCGTCCGGCGCCCAGATTGCCGATGAGCTGAATCGCGCAGGGCGCAAGACATACCTTTCGGTTGGCCCGCATGGCCGCCCCGCCCGAATGTACCGCCAGAGGGATTTCGTCTGGTGGCTTGGTGTGCTGGGTCTTTGGGATATCGCCGCGCCCAAGCCGGGCGCAGAACATGTGACGATTGCCGTCAGCGGCGCTTATGGCGGACAGACGATGGATTTCCGCCGGCTTGCAGGCGAAGGCGTGACGCTTGTCGGCATGACCGAAAGCTATGCTGACAACATATTGAAGTTCCGCGGCGATCTTCAGGCCAATATCGCGGCGGGCGATTTGGATTATCTCGACTTCCTGGACAAGGCTGACGCGTATGTTGCACGGACCGGGCTAAGTCTGCCGGAGGAACCCCAAGCCCGACAGTTGCTTCCCGACCCTGAATGCCTCATCAACCCGATCCGGGAGTTGAACCTGAAAGACGCCGGAATCACGACCATCATATGGGCCACAGGGTTCCGGCAGGATTTCAGCTGGATGAAGGTTGATGCTTTCGACGAGCGCGGCGCACCGCGTCATCAGCGTGGGGTGTCGGTCGAACCGGGCATTTATTTCCTTGGCCTGCCCTGGCAGTCGCGCCGCGGTTCGACATTCATCTGGGGGGTCTGGCACGATGCGAAACACATTGCGGACCAGATCGCCATCCAGCAGATTTATTCGTCGTACCGCGGCCCGAATGACGGCTGACAACGCCACCACACCCAGAGGAACGCCAGATGGCCCATACCCGTATCCGCAAGTTCAATACCTCCGATACCTATCCCGAGCAAAAGCTCGACAACGATCTTTGTCAGGCCGTGGTGACCCGTGGCGGCAGGATCGTCTGGTTGCGCGGGCAATGCCCGCAAAACCTTGATGACGCCAGGAATATCGACAGTCACGACCCCGTCGAGCAAACCCACAAGGTCATGCAGAACATCCAGCAGCTGATCGAAGAGGCCGGCGGCAAGATGGAACATCTCGTCAAGGTCGTCGTCTACCTGACGGATGTTCGTCACCGCGAGGCAGTCTATCGCACCATGGGCCAGTATATCAAAGGCGTGCATCCGGTATCGACCGGGCTTGTCGTCTCGGCGCTGGCGCGGCCCGAATGGCTGGTGGAAATCGACGGCACAGCCGTGATCCCGGACTGACAGAGATGACCTTTTCTCTTGTGGCGCGCTGTGCGGAAACCGGAATGTTCGGTATGGCGATATCCTCCTCCTCGCCCGCCGTGGCCGCGCGCTGCGCTTACGCCCGCGCCGGGGTTGGGGCGGTCGCTTCGCAAAACGTGACCGATCCGACACTGGGCCCGCTTACGCTTGATCTGATGCAAGGGGGGGCAAGCGCCCCCGAGGCGATTGCGGAAGTGAAGCGGCGCGGCCGGTTCATCGAGTATCGGCAAGTTCTGGCGGTTGACAACAAAGGCCGGACGGCGATCCATTCCGGGCCGAATTCCCTTGGGATCTGGACCGAGGCCCGCGCCGAGAATGTCGCCTCCGGTGGTAACCTCTTGGCGAATGATGGCGTCCCCGCCGCAATCGTCAAAGGCTTCCTTGCAACGCGCGGACATATCGGAGACCGGCTGATAGCGGCGATGCGGGCCGGTCTTTCCGCAGGTGGCGAAGCCGGGCCGGTTCACTCTGCGGGCATGCTGATTGTCGACAAGGTCAGCTGGCCGGTCGCCGATCTGCGCTGTGACTGGACCGAGGATTGCCCGATCGAGGCCGTGGCCACGGCGTGGAACATCTACAAGCCGCAACTGGATGCCTATATCCAGCGCGCGATCGACCCGCGCGCCGCGCCGTCCTACGGTGTGCCGGGCGACGAATAGGGCCGAAGGAAATGTCCATGCGCGACCCGTGGTATGATGTTCTGTTTTGGCCGATGGCGATCGGAGCGGTGGTTGCGAAGAGCCGGTTCTATCAGGTGTCGCATTGCAATGGCGGCGGCTACCGCGACCCGTCGGCCGCGGCCGAGATACGGGGGATCAAGTCGCAGGGTGGCTGGGGGGCGATCTTCACCGAAGAGAGCAAGAAGCGCCACAGCCCGGAGATCACGCCGTTCAACGAGTTGCGGCCGTGGGGCGACCTGCCCTTTCGCCGCGAAATCGCTGAACTGGCACCGGAGTAAGCAACGATATGCCGAAGACAGAAACGCTGGACATTCTTTCCCGGCTGGTCGGATTTCCCACGGTCAGCGCGCAGTCAAACCTCGACTTGATCGATTACGTCGAAGGCCTGCTGATCGAGGCGGGATTCGAGGTGCACCGCGTTCCGGACCCCGAGCTGCCGAAGGCCGGGCTCTTTGCGCGCATCGGCGGCAATGGCCCCGGCGGGGTGCTGCTTTCCGCCCATTCCGATGTGGTGCCTTCCGACGGGCAGGTCTGGTCCCGGCCCGCCTTTGAACTGACGCGGGAAGGCGGGCGGCTTTACGGGCGTGGCACGACGGATATGAAAGGGTTTCTCGCGTCCATGCTGTCGCTGGCGCGGCGTGCAGGCACGGCAGCGACGACCCGGCCCCTCATGCTGTCGATTTCCTATGATGAAGAGGTCGGCTGCCAGGGCATGGCCCGGATGCTGCCCGCGTTTACCCAGCTTGGATGGCGCCCCCAACTCTGCATTGTCGGTGAACCGACGTCGATGCGCCCGGCAATCGGGCACAAGGGCAAGGCGGCCTTTCGCGCTGTCTGCCGCGGGACGACGGGCCATTCCGCGCTCGCACCCCGCTTTGTGAATGCGCTTTATCCCGCAGGCGAATTCCTGGAAGCGTTGCGAAAGCTTCAGGAAGGTTTCCGTGCGACCGGTGCCCGCGATGCCGGTTACGATATCCCGTACTCGACCGTCCATGCCGGCCGCATGCAGGGGGGAAGCGCACTCAATATCGTGCCGGATCGGGCGGAAATCGACTTTGAGCTTCGCTATCTTCCCGGCGACAGCCTTGCCACATTCAAGGCGGATATCGACCAGGCTGCGGCGGAGATCACCGACAGATGGCGCCAGATCGATCCTGCCGCGGCGGTCGAAATCATCCAGACAAACGCATATCCGGGGCTTCACGTTCCGCCCGACAGTTCGGCAGTGGTCCGCGTCGCCGGGTTTGCCGCCAACGACAAGACGATGAAGGTCGCGTTCGGTACGGAAGCCGGTTACTTTGCGGGGCTGGGCATCCCGACCATCGTTTGCGGTCCAGGAGACATGACCGGGCAAGGGCACCGACCGGATGAATATCTGGAAGCCGCGCAGTTGGCCGCCTGTGACGGGATGATGGACGAAATTCTTTCCGACCTTCGGTAAGCCGGTGCAATTCCAGACCTTCGCGAAGATGCGCTGCAACCCCTCGGCCAGAAACGCCTGAGAGGTATACACCCCGGCGGCATGGCGCGTGCCTCTTCAAAGGGAGCCGAGACGTTCCGTTGCAAGGCGGACACCGGATCGATCTGACCTTTCGCCATGACCAAAGCCCTCGGATCCGTGTGTTATCGACCAGGGAAACCCTGGGCGCCGGCGCGCATCATTGCCAAGTGACAATCTCAATCCGGGAAAAACCAGTACGCCCTCAGCCGAGGGACGAAACCCGATAGACCGATCGCGCAAGCCATTCAGGGTTGACCTCGACACCCCAACCCGGTGCGTCTGTCACCATGGCCTTGCCATCGGTAATTGCATAGGGGTCGCTGGTGAAAAGATCTTTCTGCCAAGGGTAGTAGTCCAGACCCTCGATCGAAAATTCCAGATATTTTCCGGCATTGGGGATCGCGCGAAGCAGGTGCATCGTGAACAGCGTCACCATCGACAGGTTGGCGGCATGCGGCGTGATCGGCAGGCCTGCATCAGCGGCCATCCGGGCGACACGCAAGGTCCGGGCGATGCCGCCGATGTAACAGATATCGGGTTGCAGGACATCGACGATCCGGCCGTCGATCATGCCTTTCCAGTTGGCCATCATGCAATCCTGCTCGCCCCCGGTCACGTCGATATCAAGGGCGTCGGTCACCTGCTTTGTCTGCTCGAACTCCCAGTAGGGGCAGGGCTCTTCGTAATGCGAGATCCCGTTATCCTGCAGGATGTGACCGACCTCGATCGCACGGGCGGGCGAATAGCAGGAGTTGGCATCGACCAGAAGGGCCACGTCGTCGCCCAGCGCCTTGCGAATGGTCGGGATGATTTCTTCTGTCCGCCCCGGCCATTCGTCCTTGTCGCGGCCAACCTCGGCGCCAACACGAAACTTGAACGCGTCAAACCCGAACCTGTCGCGCAGTTTGCGGAACCTTTCGGCTTCGTCCTTCGGCGTGATGTCCCGTTTCATGGAGGAGGCGTAGGCCCGGAATGTGCCGGGTGTTCCTCCGATCATCTCGCAGACCGGTTTGCCTTCCATCCTGCCCCGCATGTCCCACAGGGCGGTATCGATACCGCCCATGGCCCGACGCAGGTAGGACCCGGGGAACTTGTGTTCGCGGTCCCGCACGAAATCGAGCATTCCATCGATATCCATGCAGTCGCGACCCAGCGCATGGGGCGCGACCTGACGATGAACAACCTGTGCGGTGATATCGGCATAATAGGGCGCGACCTGACCCCAACCCTGTTCGCCGCTCTCCGACGTTGCACGCACGAAGCACACAAACTCATTGGAAAACGTTTCGATCGTTTGAAGTTTCATAGGTAGCGACCCGGTCTTGGATGAGCGGCGCTTACGGCAAGGCCAGAACCGCACCGACCAGAATAATGCAGCTACGAATTTTCGCAACGCGCATCTCCACTTCATCGCCTTCCAGATGAGATGCAACACGGCACCTTGGGGTCAGGACCCGTTTTCGGATCATGGCCAGAATACGACGGCAGCGGCACCTCATGGGCTTGCCGCACGATTGCCGCAGGGATGAAGGGCTTTGCCCCCTTGCCTTTCAACGCCTTCCGGAACCAGCCGGCCCCATAACCGCCGCCGGCCAGCAACCGGTCCGCCGCGGGCCGGCTGCCCGGCAAGGCCGCCGCATCTGTGTGGTCGTTGATCTGGCCTGTGGTTACCGCCCTGCCGGACGTCTGCCCGAGATCCAGGATGGATCGGGCCCGGGCCGGGGCAGTCTGATGCAGCGCGGGAAAGTGGCCGATTGTGCTGTCATCTTGTTGACGCGGTCGCACGATGTCACGATATGCGACGTTGTGCTGTTTCCTAACACTGTGGATCTTTAGATGTCCGGGAAAGTCTATATCGGCGTCGATGTCGGCACTGGCAGCGCCCGCGCCGGTGTGTTCGGGGCCGATGGGCGGCTTCAGGCCGTCCACAAGCAGAATATCCGCATGTGGCGGGAAGCGGGAGGGATCGCCGAACAATCCTCGGACGATATCTGGAAAGCGGTCTGCGCCTCGGTCCGGGCGGCTGTCGCGGCCTCGGGCGCACGGCCCGAGGATGTGGCGGGCGTGGGGTTCGACGCGGCTTGTTCGCTGGCCGTGCTCGACACCGACATGCGACCCTTGAGCGTCAGCGCCGATGGTGATCCGGCGCGCAATGTCATCGTCTGGATGGATCACCGGGCGTTGGATCAGGCCGAGCGGATCAATGCGACGGGGCACCGCGTGCTGGATTACGTCGGTGGCCGCATTTCGCCCGAGATGCAGACGCCGAAGCTGCTCTGGCTGAAGGAAAACATGCCCGAGCGCTTTGCCCGCGCCGGTCAGTTCTTCGACCTGCCCGATTTTCTGACCTGGGCGGCGACAGGTTCGCTGTCGCGTTCGGCCTGCACAGTCACCTGCAAGTGGACTTACCTGGCCCATGAAGGCGCTTGGGACGGAAGCTATTTCCGGACCATCGGTCTTGGGGAACTGGCCGATGAGGACTATGCCCGTATCGGGCGCGAGATCGTCGATCCCGGCACGCCGCTTGCCGCCGGGCTGACGCCCGAGGCGGCAGAGGCGATGGGGCTGCGGCCCGGAACCGCCGTCGGGGCCGGGCTGATCGATGCCCACGCAGGTGGCGTCGGTACCGTCGGTGCGGATGCCGAGGCGGGCCCCGGGACGACGATGGCCTATGTCTTCGGTACTTCGGCCTGCACGATGACATCCTCGACCGAGGCGCATTTCGTGCCCGGCGTCTGGGGGCCTTACTATTCTGCCATGGTCCCCGGCCTTTGGCTGAGCGAGGGCGGTCAATCCGCCGCCGGCGAGGCCATCGCCCATCTGATCGCCACGCATCCGGCGCGGGCGGAGGCCGAGGCGGCCGCGCAGGCGGCGGGAGTGACGCTGCAAGCCTGGCTTCTGGCCGAGGTCGAGCGGCGCAGCCCCGACCCGAGCGATTCCGTTCTTCTGGCCGGCAACCGTCTGATCGTTCCCGATTTCCTTGGAAACAGGGCGCCCTATGCCGACCCGCACGCGACAGCGGTCGTTTCCGGGCTGACGCTTGACGCGGGCATTGATGACCTGATCGCCACCTATGTCGCCGGGGTGCTGGGCGTCGGTTACGGCCTGCGCAAGATCGTCGAGGCACAGCGCGCCCGGGGCGTGGCCGCGGATGCCGTGGCGATCAGCGGCGGGGCAGGGGAATCCCCGGTTGTCCGTCAGATGCTGGCCGACGCCGGGGGGCTGCCGGTCATCGCGACCGCCTGCGGCGAGCCGGTGCTTTTGGGCGCCGCGATCCTTGGCGCCATCGCCTCGGGCGATCAGACATCGCTCAGGACCTGCATGGGCACGATGTCGCATGTCAGCGCCCGTTATGAACCGGCCGGCGGACGCATTGCGCGCCTTCACGGCGAACGGATCAAGGCCTATGACGCGCTTCAGGCGGCCGAACGCGCGCTTCGGGCCGGCTTGCAGTCGGTCTGAGACGCCGCCAGCGTGACGGTCGGCGTCGCGCGGGTTCCTAGGCCAACCTCAGTTCGGCCGCGACCATAAGCAGCGCGTTGTCCGCGGGCGGTTGATCGAGAAACTCGAACGCCTTGCGGACAAGCTGCCGGTGGCGCTGCCGGATCATGTGCACGGGAAAGCGCAGGAATTCGCCATAGGGTTCATAGTCGAAGCAGCCGACCGAGACATGCTGGAACTCGGTTTCAGGGACATCGACCAGAAAGCGCAGCAGCGCCTCGAAGACATTGATCGAGTTGGCGAAGAGGCCGGCGGGCAGGCCACCAAGGCGGTCGTACAATTCGCGTATCCGCATCAAAGCAATGTCGGGATCGTAGCCGCAGGCGATGATCTGGTCGGGGCCGCAGGTGCCGTAATGCCGTTCGATCTCGGTCCGGAAGCCAACGATGCGGCGGGAAGACGCGTGAAGACGCGCATCGCCGCCGAGGAAATAGACCTTCGCGTCACCCTGTTGATCGGGTTTTATCGTTTCGATGATCGCGCGCGTCAGGCGGCGCGCGCCGTCCTCGTTATCGGTGATGACCGACGGTGCGCCCGGGCAGGGCTGGTCGATGAAGACATGCGGCAGCCCGGACGAGCGGCAAAGGCGGCTGATCTCCGAAGGTTCCGCCGCGCCGACAACGAAAAGCGCGTCGATCGAATAGGCCATCAGATCGCGGACGGTTCTCGTTTCGGACTCGGGGTCGCGCTGGGTTGCGATGATGACAGGGCATTGTCCACGCTTGCGGGCCTCAAGCGTGAAGCTCTGGCTGAGGTCGGAAAAGAAGCGGTTGTTGTGTTCGGGCAGGATCAGGCCGATCAGGCCGGATTGGGCGGTGCGCAGGCCGCGCGCCTGCTGGTTCACCGAATAGCCCAGCTCATCCGCCAGACCGAGAATCCGTTTGGCGGTGTCTTCCTTGATACGGCGCCCTTTCCAGGTACCGTTCATCACCGAACTGACGGTCGACGGAGAGGATCCGGCCGCCTTGGCGATATCGTAGATCGTGCGTTTTGCCGTCTGTTTCAAAGGAACCTCCGGAGCGATCATTCTTGACAGAATGTCACGACTCAGCAATTGTGCAACATCGATTGTGCAAATTTCTCACTTCCTTGGCGAACGTGTATGATCAGGGCTTCGGGGAACTCTTACACAGTTTGCACAATCGATGGAGCAACATACTGCCTTGCGGTTCGGGGCGGCAACCGGGCAAATGCCCTGGGAGGATATTCATGACTAAGTTTCTCGCTTTCGCGAGTGCGATCGCGCTTTCGGCAGGCATGACCGGCGCGGCGCTGGCACAGGACATCGGCGTTGTCGTCAAGATCGGCGGAATACCGTGGTTCAATGCCATGGAGCAGGGGATCCAGAAGCGGGCGGCGGAGCTTGGCGTGACCGCCGAGATGATCGGTCCGACCTCGGCCGACCCGGCATTGCAGGTTCAGGCCATCGAGGATCTGATCGCCAAGGGTGTCGACGTGATCGGCGTCGTGCCGAATGACGAGAACGCGCTGGAGCCGGTGCTGCAGAAGGCCCGCGATGCCGGCATCAAGGTTGTCGTTCACGAAGGCCCGGGCATCAAGAACAAGGACTGGGATTTTGAGCTTGCCTCGGCGCAGGGCTTTGGCGAGGCGCATGCCAAGCTTCTGTCCTCGAAGATCGAGGGCCCGGCGAAATACGCCGTATTTGTCGGATCGCTGACGGTTCCCTTGCACAATGCCTGGGCCGATGCCGCGATCGCGTGGTTGAAGGAAAACCGCCCGGACCTTGAACTGGTGGGCGAGCGTTACGGCGTGGCCGAAAACGTCGATGACAGCCGCAAGACCGCGCTTGACCTGATGGCGGCCAATCCGGACCTGAAGGGCTTTCTCGCCTTCGGCAGCCAGGGTCCGATCGGCGCCGGCCGCGCCATCGAAGAACGCCGCAAGGGTGGCGAAATCTTCGTGACCGGGCCGTTCTCGCCCGGGCAGGGTGCCAAGATGGTCCATGACGGCGTGCTGACCGGCGGCTACATGTGGAACCCGGCGCAGGCCGGCGAGGTTTTTGTGACGGTGGGCAAGATGCTGGCCGACGGAGAAGAGATTACGGCTGGCACGGATATCCCGGGTCTTGGCGTGGTCGAACCCGATGTGGCGACCAAGAACATCATCACCGACAATCTGCTGGAACTGAACGCGGATACGGTTGACGATCTGGCGGCCAAGGGCCTCTGAACCCCGGTACGGTTCCGGGCGCGGTTGCGCCCGGAACCTTCCCAAGGAATTACCGAAATGACCGAGACCGGGCCCAGCCGGTATGCCCTGCGCATGAAGGGCATCGACATTCGCTTTGGCGGCGTTCAGGCGCTTAGTTCCGTCGATTTCGACGTCCGGGCAGGCGAGGTCCATTGCCTTGCCGGTGAGAACGGAAGCGGCAAGTCAACGTTGATCAAGATCGTGACCGGCGTCTACCGGCCCGACAACGCCGCTTTGATCGAGCTGTTTGAAAACCCGGTGGAGGCCATTTCCCCGGTTCAGGCCCGCGCAAGGGGCGTCGCGGTGATCTGGCAGGATCTCGCGCTGTTTCCCAACATGTCGGTTGCCGAGAACATCGCCTTCGACGGGCTTGTCGGGCTGCGCCCGCGCGGGGTGCGTTATGGCGACATGAAGCTGCGCGCCCGCGCCGCGCTGGAAAGGCTTGGTGTCACGCTCGACCTCGACCAGCCGCTTGAGAACCTCGCTATCGCGCAACGCCAGATCGTCGCGATCGCGCGTGCGCTTATACAGGATGCGCGGCTGATCTTCATGGATGAACCGACCGCCTCGCTTACGCAGTCGGAAACCGACCATCTTCTGAACATCGTCCGCAAGCTGTCCTCGGACGGCGTGGCGGTGGTCTTTGTCAGCCATCGTCTGGCCGAAGTTCTGGAAATCGCCGAGCGGGTGACGGTGCTGCGCGACGGCAAGCTTGTTGGCGTCTATCCGACCGAAGGAATGACGCAGGCCCGGCTGGGCGAACTGATGACGGGGCATATCCTCGAATACAAGGTCACGGCGCGCGACATGTCGGCGGCGCCGATCCTGTTCGAGGCGCGCGGCCTGTCGGTTCCGGGGCAGTTCGAAGGCGTCGACCTGACGATCCGCGCGGGCGAGGTCGTCGGGCTTGTCGGCCTGATCGGTGCCGGACGGACGGAACTTGCCCATGCGATGATGGGCATGACCGGAACCGCCGCCGGGTCCATGCAGCTCGACGGCCGCCCCTACCGGCCCCGCAATATCCGCGAGGCTATCGCGCAGGGGCTTGCCTATGTCTCTGAAGACCGCCTGCAACTCGGCCTTTTGCAAAAACAGTCGATCGAGGACAATGCCGCGATTTCGGTTCTGGACCGGCTTCTGGGCGGGTTGGGTCTGATCTCGCCTGCCAAGAAGACGGATCTTATCATGGGATGGGTCAGCAAGCTGGGGATCAAGATCGGTTTGCCCGCCGATGCGATTTCGACGCTCTCGGGCGGCAATCAGCAAAAGGTCGTACTGGCCAAGTGGCTGGCGACGGAACCGAAGCTTCTGATCCTGGACAGCCCGACCGTTGGTGTGGATGTCGGCGCACGGGCGGGCATATTCCGCATCGTGCGCGATCTGGCCGAGCGGGGCCTGGCCATCCTGCTGATCTCGGACGAGGAAAGCGAGGCAATCTACAACTCTGACCGTGTCCTGCACATGGCGCGGGGCCGGATCGCTGGCGCCTTCGATCCGCGCACAACAAGCCCGGTAGACCTGGAGGCTGCCATCCATGCATAGGCTTATCCGGATGGGCCAGATCGAATTCCGTCTGCTGATCGCGCTTGCCGCGATCTGTGTCGCGCTTTCGTTGGCCACCGACACCTTCCTGACGCTCGGCAACCTGACATCGCTTCTCAACAACAACTCGGTCAACCTGATCTGGGCCGTGGGCCTTCTGGTGGTGCTGATCGCCGGCGGCATCGACATATCCTTCGCGGTGATGTCGTCCGTGGTTCAGTATGTCGCGGCGGTCTGGCTTTTGAAAATGGGCGGCGGCAACTGGTTTTTCGGCTTCGTCCTTTGCGGGCTGATCGGAGCCGGTCTGGGGCTGGTCAATGCGGCGCTGATCCACGGTTTCCGCATCATTTCCATCGTCGTTACCATCGCCACATTCAACGTCTTCTTCGGGCTTTTGATGTTCTTCACAAAGGGGCGCAGCATCTACAACCTGCCCGATTGGTGGGCTGACCGCGTGATCCTGTTCGAGCACCAGTCAGCGGACGGCAACTGGTCAGAGCTGACGCTGCCGGTGGCGGTGATGGCGGCCTGTGTTTTTGCGACGTGGTTCCTGATCCGGCGCACCAACCTTGGCCGCCAGCTTTACGCCTTCGGCGACAACCCCGAGGGCGCGCGCCGCGCCGGTGTCAATCTGGCCGTGATGCAGGCGCTGGCCTTCGGCTGGTGCGGCTTCATGGCCGGGATGGCGGCGCTGATGCAGGTGAATATCGTGCGCGAGGTGGTGCCGAATGCGCTTTACGGGCGCGAGCTTGACGTGCTGGCCGCCGTCGTCCTTGGCGGCGCGCGGCTTGGCGGCGGCAAGGGCACGGTTCTTGGCTGCGTGCTGGGTGTGATGTTCGTCGCAGTCACGCAGAACGGGCTGAACCTGCTGGGTGTGTCGCCCTTCGCCTTCAAGATGATCATCGGCGCCGCGATCCTTGTGGCAATCTCGACATCGAACATTTCGCTGGGCCAGGGCCGGGCCGGACACCGGGAGGCCGCGCAATGACCGGGATAGTCGAACGTGCGCGCGCCGCGCTGGGGCGCGAGGCGCTTGGCCTGATCGTGCTGATGGTCGGAATGGTTGCGGTCTTCACCGCCGCCAACCCGCAGTTCCTGTCGGTGTCCAGCTTCAGCTCCATGGGATATCAGGCGCCGCTGCTGGGTCTGCTGACCATTGCCATGCTGGCACCGATGATCTCGGGCGGGATCAATCTGGCGATTATCTTCACCGCGAATATCTCGGGCCTCGCCTTCGCCTGGGTGATGCTGAAGGCCGGCGGGCCCGAGGCAGGGGCACTGGCGATCGTGGCCGGCGCGGCCCTGGCCCTGATTGTCGGCGCGCTGGCCGGTGCCATCATGGGGGCGATCATCGCCTATGTGGGCGCGCACCCGATCCTTGTCTCGCTTGGCATGATGATCTTCTTGCGTGGATTGGGCGAATTTCTGACCAAGGGCGGCGATATCTCGGGCTTTCCCGAGGCTGTCGGCGCGCTTGGACACGGCGATATCCTCGGCCTTCCCACACCGCTTTTGCTGTTCATCGCGGTCGCGTTGGCTTGGCAGATCCTGCTCAGGCGGACGCGCCACGGATTTGCCGTCTACATGGTCGGCTCGAACATCCGTGCCGCCGAATATGCCGGTCTGCCGACCAAGCGGACGCTGGTGATGATCTATGCGCTTTCGGGCCTTGTCTGCGCCATCGCCGGTATCCTGATGCTGGCGCGGTTCAATTCCGTTCGCGTCGGCCATGGCGAGGCGCTGCTGCTGGTCACCGTTCTTGCGATCTTCCTTGGCGGCATCGACCCGTTCGGAGGGCACGGCAAGGTATTCCCGGTGATCCTGTCGATCTTCATTCTTCAGATGCTGTCATCCGGACTGAACCTGATTGGCGCGAATCAGCATCTGTCCACCGCCGTCTGGGGGATGTTCCTGATCGCGGTCATGATCCTGCGGTCGGACCGGCTTGCATCACTATACCACTTGTTCAGAAAGGGCTGACACGATGGAAGGATTTGGCGTTCACACCAGCATGTGGACCATGAACTGGGACCGCGACGGGGCGGAACGCGCCGTTGCGGGCGCGAAGAAATACGGTGTCGATTTCATTGAGATCCCGATGTTGCGCCCGCGCGAGATCGATACCGAACATACCCGTGCGCTGCTGGAAAAGAACGGCCTTCGGGCGGTCTGTTCGCTGGGGCTGCCGCAGGACAGCTGGGCCTCGGTCCACCCCGAAAGGGCGACCGAGTACCTGAAGCTCGCGCTCGACAAGACCAAGGCCTGTGGCGCCGAGGCGCTGTCGGGCGTCACCTTCGGCGGCATCGGCGAACGCACGGGAGTCAGCCCTACGGAAAAGGAATACGACAATATCGCCAAGGCGCTGGCGCCCGCCGCAGCCTATGCGAAGCAGATCGGCCTTCTCTTCGGGATCGAGCCGGTCAACCGCTATGAGAACCATCTGATCAACACCGGCTGGCAGGCCCGCGACATGATCCACCGGATCGGCGCGGACAATATCTTCATCCACCTCGACACCTATCACATGAACATCGAGGAAAAGGGCGCGGCCAACGGTATTCTCGATGCCCGCGACTTCATCAAGTATATCCACCTGAGCGAAAGCGACCGCGGCACGCCGGGCGAGGGCACCTGTGACTGGGACGAGGTTTTCGCGACGCTTGCGGCGATCGGCTTCAAGGGGGGGCTGGCGATGGAAAGTTTCATCAACATGCCACCAGAGGTTGGTTATGGGCTGGCGGTCTGGCGTCCTGTGGCGGAAAGCCACGAGGCAGTGATGTCCAAGGGCCTGCCGTTCCTGCGCAACAAGGCCGCACAATACCGGCTGATCTGATATGGCCCGGGTCGTCAGTTTCGATGAATTGCTCGCCTCTGCCGGGGATCTGTTGAAAGATCCCCAGCGCAAGGTGCTGGCGATTGCGGGCGCGCCCGGCTCGGGCAAGTCGACGCTGGCGGCGAAACTCGTGCGGGCGCTCGACAGCGCCGGGCCCGGAACGGTCGCGGAATTTCCCATGGACGGGTTTCATTTCGACGACGCGGTGTTGCACGCGCGCGGGCGGCGGCCGTGGAAGGGCGCGCCCGACACATTTGATGTCGGCGGGCTGGCCGCAACGCTGAAGCGTTTGCGCGATCCGGCCGAGGGCGACGTGGCGGTTCCGGTCTTCGACCGCGATCTGGAAATCTCGCGCGGCAGCGCGCGGATCATCGGCGCGGATGTAAGGCTGATCGTGACGGAGGGGAACTATCTCTTGCTGGACGAAGATCCCTGGCGCGGCCTCGCCCCCTATTTCGACCTGACGGTAATGGTCGATGTCGCCGAGGATGAGTTGCGCCGTCGGCTGAGGAAACGGTGGAAAGGCTTCGGCCTGTCCCCGGACGAGATCGACTTCAAGCTTGACCAGAATGACATGCCGAACGGCGTTCGGGTGATGCGGGGCAGTGTGCCGCCGGCGCTGATATTCCGGCAGTAACCGGTCAGGCGCGATGGCTGCACGCCCGGGACAGGTTGTGCCCGGGCCTGCCGGCGGCCGTCGCGAAGGGGTAGATCCGAAATATCGGCGATGTCTTGGCTGGACGATCTCTTCGGCTATGGTGAAACCGACGTGTATGGAACGTTTCAAAAGGACATACGGATCGGGGCGCATGGAAAGCTGGCGCGGCAGAACCGGACGAAAGCCGAACCCGCGGATCGAACACCGGATGGGCCATGCCGGATAACGCTGACGGTGCTGGATACAGTGGCGCGGCGCAACGTGGCCTTGTGCCCCGGCCCACGCTGACGGCCCGGCTTCTGGCGGATGCCCACCCCGTCGTCGTGATCGAGGCCTGGCCGGGAATGGGCAAGACGGTGGCCCTTGGCGTGCTTGCCGCCGAATTCGGGGGGCGGGCCGTCCGTTCTGGTGCCGAGCGTCCGGCCGCCCCGGAAGAGGGCCAGATCCTGCTTTGGGATCCGCCGCCGGACGCGGTTGGCGCAGTTCTGCCTGGCGGCGCTGGGCGGACCTATCTGGCGATCAGGCCCGGCACGCATGTCGCAGGCCTTTCGCGGGCGCTGATCTATGGCCATGCCGCACGGTTTGGCAATGCCGATCTGGCCATTTCTGCCGTCGATGCGCCCGATCGCCGTCTGGCGGGCGTGATCCGCCAGACCGGCGGCTGGCCCGTTCTGGCGCGGGCCGGCCACAGCGATGAAGAGACGCTCAGGGCATTTCTGCTTGAGGAGGTGCTGGCGCCCTTGCAACCCTTCGAACTTGCCGGTCTGCGTGCGGCATTGATTGCGGAGACATCCCCCAAGCTGGGGGGCGCCCGTCCCACCGAGCCCGAGCTTCCTCCGCTGCCGCGCGGGCCGGCATTGCGGGCAAAGCTCTTGGCCGCGGTCGAGGCCGAGTTTACCCGGCGGGCAAGCGCGCCTGCCGCGCGCGAAGCCGTGGCGCGCGTCCTGATGGATACGGGCCAGGCCGTCGCGGCCATCCGCTTGCTTCAGGCAGCGGGCGACCACCCCGCCGCGATGGCGCTGTTCGAGCGCGAGGGCGGACCGTATTTCATTCATATCCATGGCGCCGAGGCCTTCGACCTGGTGCTCTCCGGATTCGCGGCGCCGCCGACGGTATCTCATCCGGCCTATATCGCCGCGCGGTGCATTCAAGCGGCAAAGGTGGGCGAGACACAGGCGGCACTCCACCTTCTCCAGCAGGAATTCGGGCCGGCCATCCATCAGAAGGCGGTGATCTTCGATGTCACATCGCCGCTCCCGATGATTATCCGGCTCGTCCGCTTTCTGCTGTTCATCTACGAAGGTACACCGCTGAGCGAGGACGACATCGCCGCCGCGGCGTCGATCGGCGCGGCGTTGCCGATCGACGCGCATATCCTGCGCGGCAGCTATCAGAACGTTGTCCTGGAATGGCTGACCCGAACACGGCGCTTTGCCCAGGCCAGGCAAACGGCGGTGCGGGCGATTCACCATTACCGCAAGGCCGACATCCCGCTGCTGGAATTCTACATCAGCCTGCATATTTCGTTCAATGAACTGATGTCAGGCACCGCTGTAGCCGCGCGAAAAGCGGTCGAGGACGCGTCGGCGGCGCGGGCGCGCAGCGGGATCGACAGCCCTTCGGACGCGCGGATCCTGAACCTGCTTTTTGCGATCATCGAGCACGAGGGCGGGCAATCCAGGCGGCTGCTGAACTTCCTTGACCGGGATCTCGATGCCTTTGCCACCGGCGAGATCTGGCCGAGCCTGGCCGATGTTCTTTTGGAACATGGCGCGGCAGTCATCGCGGCGCGCGACGGGCTTGCTGCGGCGCGGGGGTTTCTTGACCGGATGCGGTTCATGTTTGCCGGGTCCGACGAATTCAGCCGCTGGGTCACGATCCGCGAGATCACCCTGCTTCAGGCGGCCGGGCGCTGGCAGGAGGCGGCGGAAAAGCTGGAGGCAGCCGGCGCGGTCGCGGCACAGCAGGCACCGGCACTGGCAGAGGATCCGGGCCGGTTCGAGATTTCGCTTGCCATCTCGCAACTGCGCCACGGTGCCTATCATCAGCCGCGCATGGGCGATCTTGCGGCAATTCCCGCCGCGCTTGAATCCAACCCGTTCCTCACCCATCACGAACGTCAGGGCCTTGGGATCGTCAGCGCCTGGCTGTACCGCCGACAGGGCGACATTTCACTGGCGCGGCGGTCCCTTGCGGCGGCGCTGGAATCCGCCGACAGGACCGGCACCTATGCTGCCTTGTGGAGCGAGGCGCCCCTGTTGACCGAACTTCTCGATATCCGCCGGATCCGTGAACATCTGGACATGTCACCCGATTGCCGCCGCGCCATCCGGCGGTTTCAGGACTTCTGGCCGGAGGCGGGCCGGCCGGCGCGCATCGCGGGGCTGACCCGGCGCGAGGCGCGTGTTCTCGATGCGCTGCGCGAAGGTGCTTCGAACAAGCAGATCGCCAAGACGCTGGGCCTGTCGGAATCGACTGTGAAATTCCACCTCATCAATCTCTACCGCAAACTCGGCGTCGACAGCCGGCGCGCGGCGGTGGCGGCGGGGTGCGGCGATATAGAAAAAACCTGACCGAAATTTATCCAAACCTGACCGTATGCTGCGTTGCCGCAAGGTCAGTTCGGCGCGCACAATTTCGCCGAAACCAACGGGGGGTTACCATGATCATTCGTCCTTCACGCCTTTTCGCGTCCTGCGCCGTTGCCGCGCTGTTTGCCTGCGCCGGTGCTGCCAGCGCCGAGACTGTCGTCACGATGAATACCGTTCAGATCTTCGGTACGATCGATCCGGCCAAGATCTCTGATTACACCGACTATATGGCCGCCGTTAACCTTTACGACGGGCTGCTGACGGTCGATTCCTCGGGCAACCTTGTACCGGAACTGGCCGAAAGCTGGGCGGTTTCCGACGATGCCAGGGAAGCGACATTCACGCTGCGCGCCGACGCGCATTTCGCCGATGGGTCGCCTGTCGAAGCCTCGGATGTGGTCTATACCTTTGAGCGTCTGTTCCGGATCAACCAGGGACCCGCGAACCTGTTCGCCGGTGTTCTGAGCGCCGGTTCGGTCGAGGCAGTCGATGCCCGGACTGTGAAATTCACGCTGGAGAAGCCGTTCGCACCCTTCCTTGCAACCATTCCGGCGGTGTTCATCCTGAACGAGGATGCCGTCACCGCCAACGAGGGTGGCGATGACGGCCAGACCTGGCTTGCAACCAATACCGCTGGCGCCGGGGCCTACACGCTGAAAAGCTGGGAGCGCGGCGCACGCATGGTGATCGTGCGCGATCCGAACTATTACAAGGGTTTCGGCGATGGCCCGATCGACGAGGTTCGCTGGATCGTCACCAACGACGAGGCGACTGTAAAATCGCTCGCGGCGTCGGGCGAGTTGACCATGACCTCGCAATATCAGTCGCCGGACACCTACAAGGCGCTTGAGGACATGGGCCGTTTCAACATCGCGAAAGAGGCGACGGCGACGGCCTTCTACCTGAAGCTCAACACCAAGGTCGCGCCGACCGACGACGTTCACGTACGCCGCGCCATCGCGCTGGCCACCGATTATGACACCATCCGCGAGGTGATCCTGCCGGGTGGCGAGCTGACGACGCCACTGCCGAAAGCCTTCGCCGACTTCCACAACGATGACATCCCGCAGGTGGCCTACGATCTTGAAGCCGCCAAGGCGGAACTCGCCCAATCCAAATATGCCGGTCAGGAGATTCCGATCGTGCTCGGCTATGTCGCGGGCACCAAGTTCGAGGAAGAAATCAGCCTCCTGATGCAGTCGAACCTCGAACAGATCGGCTTCAAGGTGACGCAGCAGCCCGACCCCTGGAACCGCATCACCGAGATCGCGGGCAAGGTGGAAACCACGCCTGCCGTCAACCAGGTCTTCTTCGGGCCGACCTATCCCAGCCCGGATTCGATGTTCTATACCCAGTACCATTCCAATGCCGCCGGCACATGGGCCTCGATGGAATGGGTGCAGGATCCGGAGGTTGACGCGATGATCGACAAGGCCCGCGTAACCGGCGACCCGGCAGGGCAGGCCGCGATCTACAAGGAACTTCAGGCCAAGCTGGTCGACATCCAGCCCGATGTCTTCCTGCTGACCCAGACCGTGCAGCACGCGATGGACAAGTGTCTGACCGGCTTCAAGGCGGTTCCGATGCAGTCCTTCGACTACGACTTCACGCGCTATAGCTGGACCTGCAAATAAGCAGCGGCACATGATGAAAGGCGACCCTGCGGACCAACGTCCGCAGGGACCGCAGGGAGCTTGTCCGACCGATGGAATTCCTGTCTTTCCTTCTTCGCCGTGTCGGCTGGTCGCTGCTGGTGCTGGTCGGCCTGTCGATGGTGATCTTCTTCATCGCCCGCATCGTTCCGGGCGACCCGGCACGCATGGCGCTGGGGCCGACGGCGACGGCCGAGCAGGTCGAGGCGCTGAACGACAAGCTGGGTCTGAACAAGCCGATAACGGTGCAATACGCCTACTTCGTCGGGGGGCTGGCGCAGGGCGATCTTGGCCGGTCCCTGCTGACCGAGCGTGCGGTCAACGACGATATCCGTGATACCTTCCCGGCAACTTTTGAACTGGTCTTCGCAACGATCTTTATGGCCTTTGTCTTCGGTGTGCCGATGGGCGTGGTCGCCGCCAACTGGAAAGACAGGTGGCCCGACACCGCCGTGCGGCTTTTTGCGATTTTCGCCGCCGTCACGCCTTCATTCTTTCTGGCGATCCTGTTGCAGGTGCTGGCAGGATATGTCCTTGGCGTTCTGCCCACGACAGGCCGGTTGTCGCCCGACGTGGTCTATACCGCCGGACCGACGGGCCTTCTGATCTTCGACAGCATCGCGCAGGGCCGATGGGATGTCCTGGGCGACGCGGTCCGTCACCTGATCCTGCCCGCGACCGCGCTGGCGGCGGCGACCACCGGGCAAATCGCGCGGATCACCCGCGCATCGATGATCGACACTTCGCGGCAGGATTACATCGAGGCGGCGCGCGCCTTCGGCGTGCCCGGCTGGCTGCGGCTGTTCAAGTACAACCTGCGCCCCAGCTTCGTGCCGCCGCTGACCATCCTCGGGCTTGAATTCGCCTCGCTGATCGGCGGCGCCTTCGTCGTGGAACTGGTCTTCGCCTGGCCCGGAATGGCGGCCTATGGCATCCGCACCATCCTGCAAAAGGACCTGAACGCGGTGATGGGCGTGGTCATGGTCTCGGGCGTGTTCTTCGTGACCGTGAACCTTGTCATCGACATCCTTGTGGGCATCGTCGATCCGCGTGTGCGGATCCGGGGGAAACGGACATGACCGACGCAGGCCCCATCACCACACTCAGCGCGCGCCAGCAGAACTGGTACCGCTTTTCCCACAACCCCACGGCGCTGATCGGAACCGCCATCGTCATCCTCGCGGTGCTGGCGGCAATTCTGGCGCCGCTGATCACGCCCTATCCTGAACATGTCGGCGCGGTGGTAAACTTTCGCGCGCGCCACACGCCACCCTCGGCCGAATTCTGGTTCGGAACCGATAACGTGGGCCGCGACATCTTCAGCCGCTGCATCTTTGGCTTGCGCGTCTCGCTGACACTGGCCGCTGTGGTGTTGATCATCGCGGTGCCGGTGGGCACCACGCTGGGCCTCGTCGCGGGCTATTTCGGCGGCTGGACCGAAACCATCATCATGCGTATCACGGACGTGGCGCTGGCCATTCCGCCGCTGGTGATGGCGCTCGCGGTCGCGGCTGTGCTGACACCCAGCCTGCTGAACGCGATGCTGGCGATTTCAGCGCTGTGGTGGACCTGGCACGCCCGGCTAGTCTATTCGCTGACCCGCCAGATCCGCGCGCTGGAATATGTCGAGGCGGCCGAAACGCTGGGCGCGTCGAAACTCCATATCCTGTTCCGAGAGATCCTGCCCAACTGCCTTGGCCCGATCGTGGTCAAGACATCGCTGGACGCGGGTTTCGTCATTCTTCTGGGTGCCGCTCTGTCTTTCCTTGGCCTTGGCATCCAGCCGCCGACCCCGGACCTGGGCACGATGGTGGCCGATGGCGCGCAGTTCCTGCCCGAACACTGGTGGGAATCGCTGATGCCCGGAACCGTGATCCTGATCCTCGCGCTGGGCTTCAACCTTCTGGGCGACGGCCTGCGCGACCTTTTCGATGTGAGCGAGCAATGACCGCGCCGCTTCTCTCTATCCGGGGCCTGAAGGTCCGCTTCACCGCCTATGGCCAGGTGAACGAGGTGCTGCACGGCGTCGATCTTGACGTGCCCGCGCGCGGGAACGTCGCGCTGGTCGGCGAAAGCGGTTCGGGCAAGTCGGTGACCATGAAGGCGATCATGGGGCTTTTGCGCACGCCGCCGGCCGAGATCACGGGCGGCCAGATCCTGTTCCGCGGTCAGGACCTTCTGACCATGCGCGAGCGTGAACGCCTGAAGCTGCGCGGCACGGCCATGTCCATGGTGTTTCAGGATCCGATGTCATCGCTGAACCCGGTCTTCACCATCCGCGACCAGCTGGCCACGATCCTGAAATATGCCGACCGCCGGCTGGGGCGCGACCGCAGCCGGGCACAGCGGCTGGCCCGTGTGCACGAGGTTCTGGCACAGGTCCGGATGCGCGAGCCCGAACAGGTGGCGGCGGCATTCCCCATCATGCTGTCGGGCGGAATGCGCCAGCGCGTACTGATCGCCATGGCGCTGTTGTCGGAACCCGAGCTTCTGATCGCGGATGAGCCGGGCACCGCGCTGGATGTCACGACGCAAGCGCAGATCCTGAAACTGCTGAAAGATCTGGTTGCCGAACGCGGCCTCGCCCTCCTGATGATCACCCACAATCTGGGCGTCGTGCGCGAAACCGCCGACCGGGTCTATGTGATGAACAAGGGCACCATCGTCGAAAGCGCCACGACAGGGGCGATCTTCGCCCATCCGCGCGAGGAGTATACCCGCGATCTGATGGCGGCGGTGCCACGCCTGACCGGCGGGCACCGCTATGGCACGCAAGGGGGGCGGGCATGAGTGCGCCGGTGCTGGAACTGAGGGGCCTGTCCAAGGCGTTTCGCGTTCGCCACGGTTTCATGGGCCGCGAGACGCGGGAAATCCGCGCGGTGAACGACGTGTCGCTGACAATAGGGCGGGGCGAGGTTTATGGGCTGGCCGGCGAAAGCGGCTCGGGCAAGTCCACCATCGCCCGCATGATCATGGGCCTGACCGAACCCACGGCGGGCACCATCCTTATCGACGGCGCGCCCGTGGCCCATGCCGGCCAACGCCCGGTGCAGATGGTGTTCCAGAACCCCGGCGCCTCGCTGAACCCGCGCCGCACGGTGGCCCAGTCGATCACCGTGCCGCTGGCGGTGCAGGGTGTTGGTGCTGCCGACAGTGCCGCGCGGGTGGCGGAACTTCTGGAAATGGTCGAATTGCCGCGCCATTTCGCCGGGCGCTATCCGCACGAATTGTCGGGTGGCCAGAAACAGCGCGTGGCCATCGCGCGCGCGCTGGCCACCACGCCGAAGCTGCTGATCCTGGATGAGCCGACCTCGGCGCTGGATGTCTCGGTGCAGGCCAAGGTCATGGACCTTCTGGCCGATCTGGGGCGCGATCTGGGCTTGACCTATCTCTTCATCTCGCACGACCTCAGCCTGATGCGGAACTTCGCGGATCGCGTCGGCATCCTGTATCTGGGCCGCATCGTCGAGACCGGCACTGCGGATCAGGTCTTTGCCGCGCCGTCCCACGCCTATTCGCGCCTTCTGATCGCCTCGGTCCCGGTGATGAGCGAGGATGAGGCGCGCGCCCGCCCGACAATTCCCCTGATCGACGGGGAAATCCCAACCGCCGAGGCGCTGGTCGCCCATGAGGCGAAACAACTTTCACAAGGAAGCAAGGCATGATCCGGATTGGCATCGATGTAGGCGGCACGAATACCGATGCCGTGGTGATGGACGGCGAACGCGTGGTGGCGGGGGTAAAATCGCCGACCACCTCTGATGTCATGAGCGGGGTCGTCAATGCCCTGCGGGCGGTGCTTGACGCTGCCCGGATGGCGCCAGAGGCTGTGAATTATGTCATGATTGGCACCACGCATTTCACCAACGCGGTCGTGCAGCGCCGCGATCTGGCACCGACCGCCGCGATCCGGCTTGGCTTGCCCGCCACCGCCAGCCTGCCGCCGATGGTCGACTGGCCCGACGATCTGCGTGACGTGATCGGCAACCACTGGTGGCTGGCCCATGGCGGCAACGAATTCGACGGCCGCGAAATTTCGCCCCTGAACGAGGACGAGCTGAACGGCATCGCCGCCGAGATCCGCGCGAAGGGCATCAGGACCGTGGCGATCTCGTCGGTCTTCTCGCCCGTCGCGGGCGAGCACGAAAAGCGCGCGGGCGAGATCATCGCCAAGGCCCTGCCCGAGGCTGACATCACCCTTTCTTCGGATATCGGGCGGATCGGCCTGCTGGAGCGCGAGAATGCGGCGATCATGAATGCCTGCCTGCGCGACCTGTCTCGCCACGTGATCGAGGCCTTCCGCAATGCCATCGCCGGGGTGGGCATCAAGGGCCGCTTCTATCTGACCCAGAACGACGGCACGCTGATGGATGCCGCACTGGCGGAAAAATATCCGGTGCTGACCTTCGCCTCGGGCCCGACCAATTCGATGCGTGGGGCGGCCTTCCTGTCGGGCGTGAAGGATGCCATCGTCGTCGATATCGGCGGCACCACCTCGGATCTCGGCTCATTGCAGAAGGGCTTCCCGCGTCAGGCCTCGATTGCCGTGGAAGTGGGCGGCGTTCGCACCAACTTCCGCATGCCGGATGTCTTTTCGGTCGGGCTTGGGGGCGGGTCGCTGGTGGTCGAGACGGAAAGTGGCGTGACCGTCGGGCCGCGTTCGGTGGGATACAGGATCACCGAAGAGGCGCTGATTTTCGGCGGCAAGATCCTGACGACATCCGATATCGCGGTGGCCGAAGGTGGCGTCGATCTGGGCGACAAAACGAAAGTGGCCCATCTGAAGGCGGACATCGTCAAGGCCGCGCGCAGCAGGATGACCGAAATCCTGGAAGACAGCGTCGAACGTTCGCGCCTGTCGCCCGATCCCTTGCCGGTGATCGTTGTGGGCGGCGGCTCGATCCTGGTGGATGGGCCGCTGGCCGGCCTTGAAACCATCAAGCCCGACCACTTCGCTGTGGCCAATGCCGTGGGTGCGGCCATCGCGCAGGTATCGGGCGATACCGACCGTGTCTACTCGCTGGCCGAGATGAGCCGCGATGCCGCGCTGGCCGACGCGAAGGCCAAGGCGACCGAAGCCGCCATCGCTGCCGGTGCCGATCCCGCCAGCATTGAAATCGTCGATGTCGAGGATGTGCCTCTGGCCTATCTGCCCGGCAACGCGACCCGCGTGCGGGTCAAGGCGGTGGGCAACCTGAATGGCTGACCGGGGGTATCTTCTGACCGAGCCTGATCTGCACGCGCTTTCCATCGGCGCCGGCATTCTGGGCACAGGCGGCGGTGGCAATCCTTATCAGGGGATGCTGCGTTGCCGCGAATTGATGCGGGGCGGTGCGGAATTGCGGGTGATCCCGATTGATGCGCTGCCCGATGACGCGCTGGTGGCCGAGGTGGGCGGGATCGGCGCGCCTGTGGTCAGCATCGAAAAGCTGCGTGAGGGGCGGGAAAGCCTGCGCGCGATCCGCGCGCTGGAACAGGAAACCGGCATCCGCATAGCCGCCACCATATCGGCCGAGATCGGCGGATCGAACGCGATGGAGCCGTTCATCGCCGCCGCCCATGCCGGGCTGCCGGTGGTTGATGGCGACGGCATGGGACGCGCCTTCCCCGAAGTGCAGATGACCACCTATTTCATCTATGGCCAGAACCCCGCGCCCGCCGCCATGGCGGACGACAAGGGCAATGTCGTGATCTTCCGCGAGATCGTCGACATGTACTGGCTGGAACGGCTGGCGCGCGACGTGGCGGTTGGCATGGGGGCGGCGGCGATGCTGGCCACCGCGCCGATGCGCGCCGATTTCCTGCGCGGTGCCGCCATTCCCGGCACGGTGACGCAGGCGCTGACGATCGGGCGCGCGGTTCTGGATGCGCGGGCGCGTCGGCAGGATGTGCTGGACCGGCTGGCAAAAGTTGCCGACGCAAGGCTGATGTTCACCGGCCGCATCATCGATGTCCGGCGCGAGCTGAAGGGCGGTTTTGCCCGCGGCCATGCCGTGATCGAAGGCCATGGCGCCTATGCCGGGCAAGAGGCGCGCATCGCCATCCAGAACGAAAACCTCGTCCTGTGGATCGACGGCGCGGCCCGCGTCGTGGTGCCCGACCTGATCATGAACCTGGTCGAGGAAACCGGCGAGCCCATCACCACTGAGGTGCTCCGCTATGGCCAGCGCGTCGCCACCATCGCGCTGCCGGCCCATCCGCTGCTGAAAACGCCCGAGGCGCTGAAGGTCGTGGGCCCCGCAGCCTTCGGCTATCCCGACATTCCCTACAATCCGCTGTGACGGAGACCGCAATGACCAAGACCAGAACCATCCATGCCGCCGATCTGGAAGACATCGCCACAGGCGGCGCCATTCTTGGCACCGGCGGCGGGGGCGATCCCTATATCGGCAAGCTGATGGCGCAAGAGGCGATCCGCAAGCACGGGCCGGTCACGCTGGTTGATGTCGATACATTGGCCGACGATGCGTTGGTGGTGCCGGTCTGCATGATGGGCGCGCCCACCGTGATGGCCGAAAAGCTGCCCCAGGGCGACGAGCTGATGAACGCCTTCTCGGCGCTGCAAAAGCTTCTGGGCCGCAAGATCGACGCCATTCATTGCTGCGAGGCGGGCGGCATCAACTCGACCACGCCCTTCATCGTGGCGGCCGCTTCGGGCCTGCCGCTGGTCGATGGCGACGGCATGGGCCGCGCCTATCCCGAATTGCAGATGGTGACCTTCACCATGCACGGGATTTCGGCGACGCCGATGGTTCTGTGCGACGACAAGGGCAATTCGATCGTTCTGGAAACCGTGTCGAACAAATGGACCGAAAAGCTTGCCCGCGCGGCGACGGTGGAAATGGGTGGCGCGGCTCTGCTGGCCTTTTACCCGATGACCGGCGCTCAGGCGAAGAAGGCCACGGTCCGGGGCACCCTGTCCTTGTGCGAAAAGCTGGGTCAGACCCTGCGGCAGGCTCACGCCGATCACGTCGAGCCGGTTGGCCGCGTGGCCGAGGTTTTGCGCGCCGACACGATCTTTTCCGGCCGCGTCACCGACATCGAGCGGCGCACCGTGGGCGGTTTTGCGCGGGGCACCGCGCGGCTCGAAGGGCTGGACGAGTTCAGGGGCCAGACCTTCCGGCTGGATTTCCAGAACGAATTCCTGATGGCCGAACGCGATGGCGAGATCGTCGCCACCACGCCCGACTTGCTGACGGTGCTCGATTCTGAAACCGGCAACCCGGTCACCGCCGATGCGCTACGCTACGGATTGCGGCTGAAGGCGCTGGTCTTCCCCTGCGATCCGCAGTGGCTGAGCCCGCAGGGCATCGACCTCGTCGGTCCGCGCTACTTTGGTTATGATATCGACTACCGGCCTTACCAGTTCAGGGCAACGCCCGCCTAGGGCAGGGGCCCGGCGCGGCCGTGTTCGGGTCAGGCAATCGTCAGAATTGCCCCCGCGGCCTCGATGGCGGCGACAAGGTCCGGCGCGGGGGCGGTGTCGGTAATCAATGTCATCCCCGCCGCCCAGTTCTGATAGCGCGACAATGCGCGCGCGCCGAATTTCGAACTGTCGGCAAGCACGAAACTGCGTTGCGCCGCGTTGATCATCGTCCGGTAGACTTCGCCGGGTTCGAGCAGGGCGTGCAGGCCCAGATCGTTGATACCCGATGCGCCGACGAATGCCTTATGCGCGGAAAAACTGTTCATCGCATAGATGGCGTTGATCCCGGCTGTCAGCCCCTCATCGGGATTCAGGCGGCCGGGAAGCAGTTCGACATGGGCGTTCCGGTTCAGCCCGACCGTCATCGCGAGCGGCAGGGAATGCGTCACCACGGTAAAGGGAAACTCCAGCGACGCGAGTTTCAGCGCGAACCTCAAGGTGGTCGAACCACCCCCGACCATGATCACGTCGTTCGGCTCTATCAGTGCTGCCGCGCAGGCCGAAATCCGGTCGCGCTCTTCGACCATCAGTTTCCTGCGTTCGTTGATGCCCGGCACCGTGGTGGCAATGCTGACGGCGCCGCCGAAAGTCCGTTCCAGCCTGCCTTCGTTGGCAAGCGCGGTCAGATCGCGGCGGATGGTTTCCTGCGACACGACCAGACGATCGGCCAGTTCATGGACCTTGAGCTGCGGGTGAAGCAGCAGCTCTTTCACGATCACTTCCTGGCGGCGTTTCTTCTTTGGCTGCGACACGGTCATGGCGATGATTCTGACCAGCTCCGAGGTATGTACTGACTGAAATCAGCCATTTTGGCTGCCCTAGATCAAGTGCTGACTGGAGGATTTTAACCCTCCCGAAAAAAGTAATAAAAAAACCAATACGTTAACCAGATCGCCGCGCCAAGCAAAATCCCTTGACTGACCAAGGGTGATGCATACTATCAGCAATATGCCCGAAATCGGGCAACAATAAGCCTGATATCGGGCGTTACCAACTCTGCCAGTGTCCTTTGGGAGGAAACCATGGCCCTAACAGAATACTGCATGCTCATTTCGCGCCGCGCTCTTCTGGCCGGCGTTTGTTCCGCGGCGCTTCCCTTTGCCGCGATGGCGCAGGACGACATTGCTTCCGTAACCGTCGATCAGATCCGCGCGGCGGCCTCGACGGCCTGCGAAGGCGGCAAGACCTATACCATCGCCTACAGCCATTCGGTGTCCGAAGCACAGATCGTGCGTCAGGTGCGCCATTTTGCCGATAAGCGCGCGGCCGAACTCGGCTGCGTTACGGTGCTGCATGACAACACACAGGCGAACAACCTCGAACAGCAGATCAACGCGGTGCAGGGCTGGATCACCCTTGGCGTCGACGCGATCGTCGTCTTGCCGATCGACCCGGCGGCGCTGGCGCCGCTTCAGGGGCAGGCCAAGGCCGCCGGGATCAAATGGCTGACCTACCTTGGCGAAATGGATGGCAGCGACGGCTTCGTCGGCTTCAACCATGCACAATCGGGCAAACTGATTGCAGATGCCGCCGTCGCCTGGGCCAAGGAAAGCGGAATCGAGCACCCCAAGGCGCTTGTCACGACCCTGACCGGCCTGCCATCGATTTCGCCGCGCTGGACCGAAGTGCAATCCGCCTTCGACGCGGCCGGTATCGAAATCGTCACGATGCAGGATTCAGCCGACCAGACCACCGGGCTTCAGATCGCCGAAACCGTTCTTGCACAACATCCCGACCTTTCGATCATCATCGGCCTGAACGACGATGCGGCAGTCGGTGCGTATCGCGCAGTCAAGGTGGCGGGCATTGACCAAAGCAAGATGTTCATCGGTGGCCAGGACGGTTCGCTGGAAGGTTTGACGGCAACCAATGAAGGCGGCGCCTATCGCGGCTCATCCGCGATCCTGATCAACGAACTGGGTGCCAACGTGGTCGACCAGGCACTTAACGCGATCAACGGCAATGGCCCGGCCTTTGCCCTGACGCCGACGGTCTGGGCCTCGAAGGCGGATCAGGCACAACTCGACCAGCTTATCGCCAACTACAACGAATAAGCTAACTTTCGGGGTGGGCCGAACCATGAGCGACGCGCTGGTCACTGTCGTCGATCTGCACAAGTCCTTTGGCGGGATCGAAGTCCTGAAGGGGATCGACATCGCCTTTCGGGCTGGCGAGATCCACGCATTTCTGGGCGCCAACGGCGCCGGGAAATCGACCTTTCTCGGCTGCCTCAGCGGCGCGGTCCGGCCCACCCAGGGAAATATCAAGGTGGCGGGGGGCGACTATGAAAGCCTTTCGCCCCGCACCGCGCTGAACATGGGGATCGGCATCATCTATCAGCACTATCAGATCTTCGAGGATCTGACAGTTGCCGACAATATCTTTCTGGGGCGCGAATGCCTGCGGATGGGCATGGTCGATACCGCCCGGCATGTCCGGGAATCGGCGGTGCTTCTGGAACGCCTGGGTGTCCGGATCGACCCCAGAATGCAGGTGCGCCAGCTGGGAACCGGCGAACGCAAGATTGTCGAGATCGCGCGGGCGCTGAACACCGGGCCTCGCCTTCTGATTTTGGACGAGCCGACCGCCGCGCTGGGCGAACATGAAATCGCGGCCGTCCACGATGTCGTGCGCCATGTCGCCAAGACAGAGGGGCTGGGTGTGGTCTATGTCACCCATCTTCTCGACGAAGTCGATGAAATCGCTGACCGCGTGACGATCCTTCGCAACGGCCGGATTGTCTGGAGCAGACCCAAACCAGAGGTTTCCACCGCCGACATGGCTGAAGCGATCGCGCCGTCATCGGCACGTATCGCCCATGTGCGCAGCCGGGACGACCTGCCGGGGGACCCGCTGGTGGAACTTCGCGATTACCGTTCACCCTATACCGGTCCGGTGAACCTGGTGCTGCGCCCGGGCGAAGCCGTCGGTATCTACGGGCTGCTAGGTTCTGGCCGCACCGACCTGCTGGAAAGTCTGTTCGGCGCGCGGCCGCGGCAGTCGGGCGAGCTGCTGCTTCGCGGCAAGCCGGTGGATATCCGCACGCCCGCCGAAGCGCTTGCCAGAGGCATATCGCTCGTCGCGTCCGACCGGGGCGATCAAAGCGTCTTCCAGTCTCTCGACGCAGTGGAAAACCTGCTGATGCCGCATCATGGGACGCGACTTTTGCCCGGTTTTCTCAGGTCGCGGAGAAAAGAGGATGCGCTTTTTGATCGGGTCGCCCGCGACCTTTCGGTACACCCCGCCGATCCGCGCCTTAACATCGAGAACTTCAGCGGCGGCAACGCCCAGAAGATCGTGCTGGGGCGCTGGCTGCTTGACAGCGACGATACCGCCAAGATCATCCTTCTGGACGAACCGACGCAGGGTGTCGATATCGGCGCGCGCGCCCAGCTTTACGAGGCATTGCGCGTTGCGATGGACCGGGGCGCCTGCGTGATATTCGGTTCGTCCGATCCGGCTGAAATCGTCGAACTGGCAGACCGGGCGCTGGTGCTGGCCTATGGCGCGCCGGTCGCGCTGATCGACAAGCCCTTTACCGAGGGAACGCTGGTCGAGCTTGCCCACAAGATGGCTGGCGGCGGCCGGAGTTCCGCAACCCAGCATGTTTCAACAGCGAGCAGCCCCCTATGACCGACAATGCCTCAACCAACGCGGCCCCCCGCAAGCCCGTCGATTGGGTCGAACAGGCCACGGCGGCGGCGCTGCCGCTGGCGATCTGCCTTCTGGCGTTGTTTTTCTACGTCAACGTGCCGGTGTTCTTCAGCTTCAAGAACGCCATCAACATCTCGATCCAGGTCGCCGCGCTGATGACGATCTGCATTCCCGCATCGATGCTGCTGATGGCCGGCAAGGTCGATCTCAGCGTCGGGTCGATGCTGGCGCTGTGCGGTATCGTCGCCGGTCTTAGCTTTGAAAGCCTCGGCGTGCCCACGACCGTCGCCTTGACGCTTGCCGTCGGCGCAGCGGCCGGGGTGGTCAACGGTACGCTGGTTTCGGTCCTTGGCTTTTCGCCGATCATCGTGACGCTCGGCTCGCTGACGCTGATGCGGGGGCTGGCGCAGTGGCTGGCGCCCAACCCGGTCTTCGGATTTCCGGAAAGTTTCGTCATCCTTGGCTATGGCCGCTGGCTGGGCGTGCCCTTCCTGACCTGGATCATGGTCGCGGTGATCGTCCTTGGCGTCTTCGTCATGCGATACCTGCCAGTGGGTCGCAAGATTGTCGCCATCGGCATCAACGAACGGGCGGCCTTTCTGGTTGGCGTGCGGGTCCGGTTGATCGGTGTCGCGCTTTACGTTGCGACGGGTCTGGCCACCGCAACGGCCGCCCTGATGACCATCGCGCGCATCAACAGCGCGCCTTCGGGCACGCTCGGCGTCGGGGCCGAACTCACCGTGCTGACCGCGATCCTCTTGGGCGGCGTACCCTTCACCGGCGGCAAGGGGTCGGTCCTGCGCGTGGCGCTGGCGCTCTGGCTGCTCGGCATGCTGCAAAACGGCCTGATCCTGATGAACGTGCCGACCGAGTTCAGCCTGATGATCACCGGCTGCGTGCTGCTGTTCGCGGCTGGCCTGGACGTGCTGCGCCGGGAAAGGGGCTGAGCGGATGGATATCAAGACACTCAGCCGCCTGACGATCGCAGAGCTGACCGGGGCTTATCGTGACGGTTCTGCCGACCCTGTCGCGGTGATGGAGGCGACCTTCGCCCAGATCGCGGCGGTGAACGGCCGGATCAACGCGCTTTACGATCTTCAGGCCGAAGGCGCGATGGCGGCGGCCATTGCCGCGCGCGACCGTTATGCACGCGGGGCGGCCATTGGCGTGATGGACGGTGTGCCCGTCACGATCAAGGACAGCGTTCATGCCGTCGGCATGGTCTGGCGGCACGGGTCGGCCGCCCATGGCGACGGGGTCGTCGGCACCGTGGATGCGCCGCCCGCGCAGCGGTTGAAAGCGGCGGGCGCGATCATCATCGGTAAATGCACCATGCCTGACTACGGCCTTTCAGGCTCGGGCGTCAGTTCCGCCCATGGTGTCGTGCGCAACCCCTGGGGCCTGGGCTGGAACACCGGCGGGTCGAGCGCGGGGGCGGGCGCGTCGCTGGCTGCGGGCATCGGGATGATGTCGGTCGGCTCTGACATCGCCGGCTCGGTCCGGCTTCCGGCATCGCATTGCGGGGTGGCGGCATTGAAACCGACGCAAGGCATGGTACCACATACGCCCGCTTCGGATGTGCGGTCCGCCGGGCCGATGACGCGTTCGGCGCGCGACCTTGCATTCATGCTTCGGGTCCTGGGCGGGCTGGACGACGCAGACCGGTTTTCGGTTCCGGTGCCGCACGAAGCGGCATCGCTGGCGGGCGCCCGCGTCGGCTTTTGTGCCGATTTCGGCTTTGGGCCTGCCGTTGAGGCGGCGGTTCAAACCGTGTTCTCTGCCGCGTTGAAGGCGGCTGAAGGCCTCGCTGGGCCCTTGCTTCCCGTCGCCACACCCTATGACTTCGACGCCTATCTGCCGATGGATGACAGTTTCAAGCTGCGCGGCTGGCTCGAATACACCGGCGCGGCGCCCCACCTCAGGGATGAGACGCCGCAAGAATTGCGCGACTGGTTCGGCGAGGCGCGCGCCTGGGACGGCGCCCGGCTGCACCGGATGCAGAAGGAACTGGAAAAGGGCGTCAACCAGACGGCGCGGTTTTTCGAGGGCTGCGATCTCCTCCTCACGCCGGTCATGCCGCTGGTCAACTGGCCGGCCGAGGAACGCGGCCCGATCTACGGAATGCCCTTGCGCCATTGCACGTTTACCGCTCCATTCAACCAGTCCGGGCATCCGGCAGCCGTGATCTGCGGCGGCTTCGATGCGCGCGGTCTGCCGGTTGGTGTCCAGATTGTCGGACGCCGGTTCGACGACTTGCGGGTGCTGGCGATGGCCGAGGCGTTGGAGCACGCGATCTGGTCCGAAGGGCTGCGAGACTGGCCGCTCGTGCCGGCCGCATGACAGGAGGGGGAAAGGGCGGGATCATGGATGAACGCGAAGGCAAGGTCCGGATGCGGGCGGGCGAACTGCTTGGCGCAACGGTGGATAACTGCGAATCGCCGCTGACCGTGCTGGCCTCTCCGGCATGGCGCGGCGTCGAGGGCGCGGTCTGGCGCGCAAGCGCCGGCGGGCGCAGCGTCATCGTCAAGCACTACCATCCCGATACCGCCTTCTATGTCGATCCCTCCGCCGCAATCGCCGCCGCTCGTCAGGCCGCCGCAGCCGGTGCGGGGCCGATGGTTCTGGCCGAATGGCCGGCCGACGGCATGTTCGCCATGGAGGATCTTCACCAAGGCTGGCGGGCGGGCGGTTTGCAGGACAATGCCTGCGCCACGACCCGCGCCAATATCATCGCCGCGAAGAAAGCCATTCAGTCCGGTCCGGCCCTTGGCAGGGCGGGCGATATCTTTGCCGATATCCGTCGCCTTCACGACCATGCACGCGATCTGAAATCGGCGCTTCTTCCGAAGAACACCGGGGCCTTTCTCGACTTTGCCGACAGGGCCGAAGCCGCGCTTTCGGCGCTGGGCGCCGACCGGGTGCCCTGCCACCGCGACGGTAACACCGCCAATCTGATGGTCGGACCGGACAAAGCGGTGAAACTTCTCGATTACGACATGGCCGCCGATAGCGACCCCTATGAGGATGCGGGTACCTATCTGATGGAAATGCACGAGCGCGAACCCGAGGCGCGCGCCGGGTTCGAGGAATGGTTCGGCCGTTTCGATGAAGGGCTGTTCCAGCGCGCGATGACCTACGGGATCCTCGATGACCTGCGCTGGGGGCTGATCGCCACCGGGCTTGCCACGCGATCAGACCGGCCAACGCTCGAATTCGCGAAATATGCGTCATGGCGCTACCTGCGCTTTGAACAGAACGCGCAGCGGTCGCTCGCCGGCGACCGGCTGCGCACCCTGCGCTGAGGGAGGGGCCGATGTCTGACACTTACAAAGAGCAGGTGGACCGCGCGCTGGCCGCCGTTCCGGGCTGGGATGCCGCGAAGGTGCGGGCAAGACCGCTGGTGGGCGGGCTGCTGAACTCCAACTGGCTGGTGGAATATGAGGGCGGAAAATACGTGATGAAGGTTTTCGGCGTCGGCTCGGAAAACTTCGTCGACCGCGACCTGTCGAACAAGGCCGCTGCCCAGGCCGAGGCGCTGGGGATCTCGCCGCAGGTCAAGTTTTATGATCCGAAGGTCGGTGCCGAGATGTTCACCTTCCTCGAAGGTTACCGCGCCTCGACCAGCGCCGACTTCGTGCGCCGCGATTTTCTGGAAGGGGTGGTCGGCCTTTACGGGCGCTTTAACGGGGGCGACCGGCTGCCCGCGACGAAGACCGTCTTTGACATGACCGACGAACATATCGAACAGGGCGAACAGGTCGGTGCGATCCGCCCGGCGGATTTTTCCTGGCTGCGGCATCAATACGGGCGGGCCAAGGCCGCCTTTATGGCCTCGGGGCTGGATCTCGCGCCCTGCCACAACGATCCGATGCCGGGCAACTTCATGGTGCGGATGTCGGATGGCGGTATCGATGACATGAAGCTGATCGACTTCGAATTCGCCTCGAACAATGAACGCGCCTATGAACTTGGCGTGTTCGTCGGCGAAGTGTTCGTGGACGAGGAAGACATGCTGCCGCTGATCGAGCAATTCTATGGCACCGCCCGCCCCGATCTGGTGGCGCGTGTCTGGGTGCAGCGCGCCGTGGCCGACATGAAATGGGGAAGCTGGGCGGTCCAGCAACGCCAGTTGTCGGACTGGGATTTCGATTATCAGAAATATGGAATCTGGAAATACGCCCGCGCCCGCGCGGTGATGGACGATCCGCGCTGGAACGACTGGCTGAGGCGGATTTGAACCCCGGCGAAGACCCGCAAGATCGCCATTGCGACAAGAAAACAGGGAGGACATCATGATTACAATCGATTTCAAGGGCAAGCATGCCGTTGTCACCGGGGGCAGTTCTGGCATTGGCGCGGCCTGCGTTCGCACCCTGGCCAAGGCGGGCGCGACGGTCACGGTTCTGGCCCGGAAAAAGGACCATTCGCCGGAAGACGAGGCGCTATATGACGACCCGGCCATCGACTTTTTGCCGCTCGACATCGCGGATAGTGATGCGGTGGCGCGTGTGTTTGCAGAGATTGCCGAAAAAAAGGGCATCGATATTGCGGTCCTGAATGCCGGAACCCTTGCCGCCGGGACCGTTGCCGAGACTAGCGATGAAACCTGGCGGCATGTCATGTCGGTGAACCTCGACGGTCTATTCTTCACGACACGGGAATCCGTCAAGCACATGATGAGTCAGGGGCGCGGCGGCAAGATCGTCTCGATCGGGTCGATTTCGGGCTATCGCGGCAATCAGGGTTTTGCTGCCTACTGCACCTCGAAAGGCGGCGCGCTGAATTTCACCCGTCAGGTGGCGATGGACTATGCTGCGCACGGGATTAATGTGAACGCCGTCGCGCCGGGGTTCATCTATACCCCGATGACCGACATTTATAACGACAAGATCAAGGCGCAGCTCGCGGCCCAGACCCCCGACGGAAAATGGGGAACGGCGCAACAGATCGCAGACGCGGTACTATTCCTTGCAAGTCCGCTCGCCAATCACATCCACGGCCAGAGTATTCTGGTCGATGGTGGCTGGACGCTTGGCGTCTTTGCCGACTTCAGCGAAGCGTCCGGTTAGTAGCACCGCAGCCCAATTTGGGGCCGGGCGACATCTTACTTCACTTACCAACTCAGACAGACATGAAGGGAAGAGTCATGAAAAGGCGTGAGTTACTAAAAGGTTCCGTAGGGATGGCGGCCGCGAGCGGCGCGCTTCTTGCGGGGGTAAATGCGGGCAGGGCAGCCGAAGGTGAAGTGATTCCGATCGGCGCTGGCGTCCCGCTCACCGGTTGGGCTGCAGCGGACGGGATCGAGTTCAAGCGTGCCGCCGAAATGGCACGCGATGAGATCAACGCCATGGGGGGCATCCTCGGGCGGCCGATCGAGGTCTTTTTCGAGGACACCAAGAACCAGGGTGCCGACAATATCATTCCGGCGATGCAGAGACTGATTGATCGGCACAATGTTCATGCCATTATCAACGGCTATAATACCGGGGCAGTCTGTGCTGAGTATGACACGATCGCGGATGCCGGGATCATCTATATCCACCACAATACTGACATCGTGCATCATCAGGTGGTTGGCGGCGATCCCGAGCGTTATTTCGGGATATTCATGGGTGATCCGGCAGAATACTGGTATGGCGAGGGGCTGTTGACGTTTCTCAACAACCTGAAAGCTTCTGGCGACTGGGCTCCTGACAACAACAAGATCGCTATCATCACGGGTTCGCAAAACTACTCTGTCGTTATCGCCGACGCGATCCGCGAAAAGGCCGCGGAATACGGCTGGGATATAAGCCTGTATGAAACCGTGGTCGTGCCGATCAGCGAATGGGGCCCGACACTTGCCAAGTTGCGCGCCGATCCACCCGCTGTCATCGCCGTCACGCACTGGGTGCCGCAGGATCTGGCGCAATTCATGCTCCAGTTCACGCCGAATCCGACCAACTCGCTGGTTTACATGCAATATGGACCATCGCTGTCGGCCTTCCGTGAAATCGCGGGCGAAAACGCAAATGGAGTCCTTTACTCGACTGTGATCGCCTCTTTGCGCGATGAGAAGGGCGAGGCTTTTAACACCGCCTATCGTGACCGGTTTGGGGCGGATTCGAGCCCACTGACCGGTGCGCAGGTCTACGACTCGCTGCACTACTATGCGCTGATGGCGGCGATTGCCGGTGGCACCGGCGGGCCGGGCGAATTCGAACAGAATCAGAAGATTGCGGACCGGCTGCGCAGCATGATCTATCGGGGTGTCATGGGCACAACCCGGTTTTTCATTCCCGAACAGGCCGGAATCCCCTACCCGGATGCGACGAATGATCCGTCGATGGGGATGCCGCACCAGTTCCTCCAGCATCAGGATTATACCAAGGAAGCAGAGCTGATCGCGCCCGATCCTTATGTGTCGGCGCCGTTTAAGATGCCTCCGTGGATGGCGTCCTGAACAGATAAAGACACGCCCGCGCCCCGGAACGGGCGCGGGCGTTGCAGCAGCAAAAGAGTGCATGGGTATGACGGCAATCCTGGAATGCAGGTCGGTCACAAAGTCATTCGGCGCGCTGAGAGCGGTCAATGACATCACCTTTTCGGTTCAGCGAAACGAGGTGCTTGGTATCACCGGACCGAACGGCGCAGGCAAGACCACGCTTTTCGAGGTTGTATCCGGGTTTTCGCGGGCGAGTTCAGGCACCGTGCATCTTGGCGGCGAGGATATTACAGAGCTTGCGCCGCATGTTATTTGTTCCCGCGGCATGATGCGGGTATTTCAGTCGGCCGCAGCATTCGACACCCTGACGGCCTGGCAGAATGTCTATATCGGGCACGCCTTCAGCCGCCGTCATCCGCCCTTGATGTCGCTTCTCAGGATCACGCGGGAGGACCGCGCCAGCTGTCTCGAAGCGCTCGAACGTGTCGGGTTGGCACATCGCGCCAATACCCGAGTTGCCGAGCTACCCGTACTTGAACGAAAGTTCCTGATGATCGCTTCGGCGCTGGTAAGCAATCCCAGTATCCTCATGCTCGACGAGCCGGTTGGCGGTCTGACGCAGGATGAAATCGACCAGGTCTTTGATCTGCTAACAAGCTTGCGAAAAAACGGCGCAACGATCGTCGTGATCGAGCACGTGATGCGGTTTATGGTCAAGATCGCCGACCGCGTCATGGTCATGCATCACGGCGAGATGATTTTTGATGGAGAGCCCGGACGGCTGGCTCGCGATGAAACCGTGCGCTCGATCTATCTCGGCGAAAAGGAAGCAAGCCGGATTGCCGGCGCAGAGGAGCGGAAGCGATGACACCTATCCTCGAAATTGCGGGGCTTGGTGCGGGCTATGGCAGCGTGCCGATCCTGCACGGTATCAATTTATCGTTTGGAGCGGGCCAGGTCTGTGGCCTGGTTGGGCCGAACGGTCACGGAAAAACTACCCTGTTGCGCACGATCAGCGGCTTGCTCCCCACGACGCGCGGACAGACGACGTTCGACGGCGAATCGATCACCGGGCTTCCGGTTCACGAGATCGTCGGCCGGGGTGTGATCCATGTCCCGCAGGGCGACATGCTTTTTGGCGAAATGTCGGTGCTCGATAACCTTCTGGTCGCGGGCACCCGGCTCGCGGCGACTTCGGAGGTGGAGGACCGTCTAGCCGTTGTCTTTGATCTCTTGCCGCGTCTCAAGGAACGCCGGTTCCAGTCGGCGTTCACCCTTTCGGGCGGCGAACGGCGCATGGTCGCGATTGGCCGCGGTCTGATGGCGGGGGGGCGGCTGCTCATGCTTGACGAACCGTCGCTGGGTCTCGCGCCGGCGGTTATTGACGAGATTTATGACGTGATCAGCAAGCTTTCGCACGCCGGGCAATCGGTTCTCGTGGTCGAGGAAAATGTGACCCGCGCTGCCGAAGTGTCGGATGTTGTCGCGCTGATGGATCATGGCCAGATCGTTCAAGTCGGCGCGCCGGAAACACTTTTGAGCGGCCTCTCAATTGACGCGACCTATTTCGGGGGTTGAGGCATGGATACCTTTATTCAGATTGTCATCAGCGGGCTTGTACTGGGCTCGATGTATTCAGTCAGTGCCATTGGTCTCACGCTGCTTTGGGGCGCGTTGAATGTGCTCAATATGGCGCATGGGGCGTTTCTCGTGGCGGGCGGCTACGCGGCATATTATTTCGGCGGCTATCTGGGGTTGCCGGCCTATGTCGCCATTCCGGGGGCATTGGCGACAGGGGTCGTGTTGGGGCTTTTGGTTTATGCCGGTGTGGCGCGCCCGCTTCGCAAGAACGCGAACTTCGAAACGACGGTGATCATAGCGACGGTCGGTGTTGCGTTGGTCATCGAAAATCTCGTCCAGAAGGGCTTTGGCGCCTATCCCCTGAAGCAGCCGCTTTCGCTGCAAGGTGGTTTCAACATCGCACAGACGTTTGTGCCCTGGAACAGTGTCCTTGTCTGTGTTGTCTCGATCGTATTGCTCGTTCTACTGGATTTTGTTGTCCGCAAGACCCGCTATGGACGGATGATCCGCGCCGTCGCCCAGAACTACGAAGCGGCACGGTTAATGGGGATCCGCACGGGCGCCGTCTACCGCTTTGTCTTTGCCATCAGCGGTTTGATGGCGGCCATCTCGGGAATCATGCTCTCAACCGCGACAACCCTGTCACCTACGATGGGCTACGATCCGATGCTCAAGGCGTTCATTGTCTGCGTGATAGCGGGGCTGGGCGAGGTTCGCGGCGCCCTGATCGCGGCTTTTGCGCTGGGCGTCCTTGAGGCGACCGTACAATTTCAGCTGGGTGTACGCTTCGCGTTGCCTCTGTTGCTTCTGTTGGTCGTCGTCACACTCATTTTCCGGCCCCAGGGCCTGTTGAGAAAGAACGAGGCTTCCCGGCTATGACGATGCCGATTGATCCCGACCTGATGCGCGACCCAGACCAGAACAAACGTCGCGATCTTACAATCGCCGCCGCGGCAATCGTGGTCTGTGTCGTGCTGCCGTTCGTATTTCCGAACCGATACCTGATTGGTCAGGGAGTCACCTTGTTCCTTTGGGTCGCGGTCGTGTCGCAGTGGAACCTGGTTTTTGGCGTAGGCGGGATCTTTTCGCTGGCGCAGCTCGCGATTTTCGCGGTCGGCGGCTATAGCGCGGCGATGCTGGCGCTTTATCTGAATGTATCGCTTTGGTTCGGAATGTTTCTGGGGGGCCTTGTCGCAACCGGCTTCAGTTTGATTGTCGGGCTGGCCTGTCTGCGTCTGAGCGGCGCCTATGTCGCGCTTTTGACCCTCGCCCTTGCTACCGCGTTACAGGTACTGATCATCACGGATACCACCTGTTTCATGCGTCAGGGCGTGACCTGCATGACGTTCACCGGCGGCAGCCGGGGTCTGTCGCGTTTTGGAGATTTCGGTTTTACCGCGATGCTGGGCCGGGCAAACGCGCCCTTGGGTAACTACTTTCTTGCCTTCGCCGTTGCACTTGCCGCGATGTTGTTCGCCTATCTTGTGATCTACAGCCCCATTGGATTGGCGTTCCGGGCGATCCGCGACAACAAGCTTTATTCCATTGGTCGCGGCATCAGTTCAGTTCGCTTCCAGTTGCTCATCTTTGGTGCGTCCGCGTTCTTTACCGGCATGGCTGGCGCGGTTTTCGCCGGCCACTATCGGGCTATCGGGGCCAACATACTCGACACGTCACTCCTGCTGTTTTTGTTATCGATGATGGTTATCGGCGGGCTTGGGCGGTTCTGGGGCCCGCTTGCAGGCACCACGGCATTGCTTTTGTTCGACGAGGCGATGAAGGAACTTGGCGAATGGCGGTTGGCCGGACTCGGAGCGATCCTGCTTTTGTCGGTGATCTTCATGCCGAACGGTATCGTAGGGTTGTTTCGCTCTCGCCCGGCGGCGCGTTGAACATGAACCCGTGGTTCGGGATGGGGTCAGCCTTCAGGTGACGCAGTGATTTCTATCGTGGCACCTCGGTTGTGCAAAGCCGCCGCAAGCGTATCCGCAGGATGGCGGTCCGTGAAAAGCATCAGTCGCGCGGACCATTCGGCAACCATGGTCAGCGCGCGACGGTCGAATTTACTATGATCGGCCAGAACCGAGGTGACTTCGGCCTGCGAAGCGATGGCGGCATAGACTTCGCCAAGGCTCAAAAGCGCCTCGCTGATCCCCTCGGGTCCAAGACCGGATGCCCCGATCACGGCGGCACGGGGGGCGTATTGGCGAACCGCGCGCAGGGTCTCGGGGCCGAATACCACATGTTCACCCGGCTCCAGAATGCCCGGCAGCATGTGCACTTCGATCCCGGGATTGGCCGAAAGCTCTGCCGCCACAGGATATGAGGGGGTGATGATCGTCATACGCTGCGCCAGCTCACGCAGGGCACGCGCGAAATGCTGTACCGTCGCGCCGCCCCCCAGAAGCAGCGAGCGTTCGCCGCGCAGCCGCTGCGCCGCCAGCATGCCGATCGCCTTGCGTTCGGCATGATACATGTTCATCCGTTCAACCAGCGCCGGCTCAAATCCCGGCGGGGCGGTTACGGCGCCGCCATATGTCCGGTTCAGAAGCCCCGCTTTTTGCAACTCGGTCAGGTCGCGGCGGATGGTTTCTGTCGAAACGTTCATTTCACGCGCCAACGCAACCACCCTGATCGCCGGATTGTCGGCAAGGGCCGTCAGGATGGCAGAGTGGCGGCGTTCCTTCTTTGAAAGGCTTGATTGCATGTGGTCCCCACGGCCGGAAAGGGCCGGCTGCGCGCATTCTGGCAAAGCAAGGCGGGGCAGGCAAGCGGCCCCTGTCTGTGGGATCAGTCATAAAATGGCCGACATGCAACATAATAGTTGCGGTATCGGAAAGAAATACGCATGATATCGGTCAAACGGAGGTCGAATCGTGTTCAACTACGGCTATTTCAGCTTTGACTCGAAAGATGACCTGCTTGCCAAGGCGATCGAGTACTGGAACCCTGGCAAGACCAGGTTCTGGCAAGATGCGGGCATCGATCTGGTGATCGACCGGCGCGAGGGGTATTTCCTTTACGACATGTCGGGCCGCCGGCTGATCGACCTTCATCTCAATGGCGGGACATACAATTTCGGACATCGCAATCCCGAACTTGTGGCGGTTCTGAAATCGGCGCTCGATTACTTCGACATGGGCAACCACTGGTTCCCGTCTGTCGCGCGGGCCGCGTTCGCCGAAAAACTGGTCAGGACCGCCCCGCACATGAAATACGCGATCTTCGGCGCTGGCGGAGCCGAGGCCGTGGAGATCGCGCTGAAAACTGCCCGATATACCACAAAACGCCGCAAGATCGTGTCGATCATCAAGGGGTATCACGGCCATTCCGGCCTGTCGGTGGCGACCGGGGACGACCGGTTTTCCAAGATATTCCTTGCTGACCGGCCCGAGGAATTCGTGCAGGTGCCTTTCAACGATATAGACGCGCTGGACCGCGCCCTGCGCGGCCGGGATGTGGCCGCCTTCATTATCGAGACGATTCCCGCGACCTACGGTTTTCCGATGCCCGCCGAAGGCTATCTGAACGCCTGCCAGGATCTCTGCCGGAAGTACGGTACCCTTTATATCGCCGACGAGGTGCAGACCGGGCTGATGCGCACGGGCGCGATGTGGGGCTGGCAGTCCTACGGGCTGGAACCCGATCTGTTCGTTACCGGCAAGGGTCTGGGCGGCGGCATCTATCCGATCTCTGCCTGTTTGGCGACCGAACGCTCTGGCGGTTGGCTGCATGAAGACGGGGCGGCCCATATCTCGACATCGGGCGGGTCCGAACTGGGCTGCGTGGTCGGCCATCAGGTCATCGATATCCTGCAACGCCCCGAGGTCATCTCGAACGTCCATTACGTCGCCGAATTCTTCCGCCGCAGCCTGACCCGGATGATGGCCGCCCACAGCGACGTCTTTGTCGGCATTCGCCAGCGCGGTGTCATCCTCGGGCTGGAATTCGACCATCCCGAAGGTGCGGTCGCGGTGTCGCGCGCACTTTACGAAAACGGTGTCTGGGCGATCTTCTCTTCGCTCGACAAGCGGGTGCTGCAGTTCAAGCCGGGTGTGCTGCTGGACGCCGAGACCTGTCAGGAAATCATCGACCGGATGGAGGCCGCGATGCCCCGCGCCCGTGCTTTGTTGCGCAACATGAAGCGGGTGGCCTGATCATGGGCGGCTCGCTTCTGCAAAACGCCGAATGTGCCCCGCGCCTTGTCATGGCCGATCCGGCCGAGGCGGCGGCACGGATGAAGATCGACCGTGCCGGTTGGGCAGCGCAAAGCTACGCGCGCTATGACCGCGCGAGCGTGATGAAAATCGCCCGTGCCGTCGCCGAGGCCGCGCATCAGGGCGCGCAGACCTATGCCGAATGGGCGGTACGCGAAACCGGCATGGGCGTGGTCGAGCACAAGCGTCAGAAGAACGAGATGTCGGCGCATCCGCTGGTCGATTTTTACGAGGATACGGATCTTGTCAGCCCGCGCGTCGATGCGGCGCGCAAGATGGTCGAGATCCCGAAACCGGCCGGCGTGATCTTTGCGCTGACGCCAGCGACAAACCCCGTCTCGACGCTTTATTACAAGACGATTTTGGCGGTCCTCAGCCGCAACGCGATCATCTTCAGCCCCCATCCCTATGCGAAGGGGTGCTGCTTTGACGCGGCCAAACGTCTGGACGCGGCGGCGGTGGCGGCGGGCGCGCCCGCCGGGCTGATCCAGTGCGTCGAAGAACCCACGATCCCGTTGGTTCAGGCGCTGATGGCCTCGCCCAGGGTGCAGGTCATCATGGCCACGGGTGGCGGGCCGATGGTGCGCGCGGCCTATTCGTCGGGCAATCCGGCAATCGGGGTAGGTCCCGGCAATGCGCCGGTCTATGTCGACCCCGACGCCGACCAGACGCTGGCGGCGCGGCGTATCGTCGACAGCAAGGCCTTTGACAATTCGGTGCTGTGCACCAATGAAAGCGTGCTGATCTCGCTCGACGCGGACCGCAGCCGGCTGGAGCGTGCGCTGCGCGCTGCCGGCGCCCATGTCTGTTCCGAAGCCGAAGTCGCCAAGCTGCGCGAATGGCTTTTCCCGGGCGGACACCTGAACACCAAGGCCATTGGAAAATCCGCCGCATGGATCGCCGAACAGTCCGGTTTTCGCATTGTGGCGTCGAACAGGGTATTGGTCGCGCCCCTGGGACAGGTCGGGCTGGACGAGCCGCTGACGCGCGAAAAGCTTTCTCCCGTACTGGCCTGGGCCACTGCCGACAGTTTCCGCCGCGCGACGGGAATGGCGCAGATGATCCTGCGCATGACGGGCGCGGGCCATTCGGCAGCCTTCCACGGGGAAGACCCCCAGAAGGCGATGGATTTCGCCGCTGCCCTTTCGGTTTACCGGGTGGTTGTCAATGCGCCCTGTTCGCAAGGCGCGGCCGGGTTCGCCACCCATCTTGCGCCGTCATTCATGATCGGAACCGGATATTTCGGGCGTTCATCGGTGGGTGAGAATGTCGGTCCACAGCATCTGGTCCACTGGACCCGGCTGGCGTGGAACGCCGACTCTGCGGTGGCGATGCCCGACATGTCCGCCGTGCGCGCGCCGTTCGACGGCCCTGACGCGCCTCCGTCTTATCCGCCGCAGCCGGCACGCCCGGCGCAGCACGAGGCGGGCGGCATGGACCGCGACCTCTTGCGCCAGCTCATCCTTCAGGAACTTCAGCAACTGACACGAGGCTCGACGTGACCGACCTGCGCGCCTTCATCTTCATCGACCAGTTGCAGCCCCAGACGCTGGCCTATACCGCCACCTGGATGCGCGGAACATTGCCGCGCGCGCGCATGGCCGCCCAGATCATCGAGATCGCGCCGGGCCTTGATATCGAGGCGCTGACCGACATCGCATTGAAAAGCGCCGAGGTGCGGGCCGGGTTTCTGGTGGTCGAACGCCAATTCGGCACACTTCAGTTCCACGCCTATTCCACGGCCGAGGTGCAGGCGGGCGCCGCGGCGGTTCTGGCGGCGATGGGCAAGCGCCGGGACGAGGCCGAGCGGCCGAAAATCATGGCCTCGAAGATCGTCACGCGGCTTGACGATCAGCACGCCTTCCTGATGAACCGCAACAAGACCGGTTCGATGGTTCTGGGCGGCGAAAGCGTTTATCTTCTGGAATGTCAGCCCGCGGCCTATGCCATCCTCGCCTGTAACGAGGCCGAAAAAGAGGCCGACATCAAGGTCATCGATATGCGGATGATCGGCGCCAACGGGCGGCTTTATCTGGCCGGATCCGAAGCCGACGTGCGCAATGCCCGCGATGCCGCCGAACGCGCGCTGCGCGAGGCAGGGGCCACGGGATGACCGATATCCGGACCCTGATCCGCGAGATTCTGGCCGAGGAAATCTCCGGCCTGCGCGCCGAACTGGCAGGCGGGCAGATCGAATCCGTGCGGGTCGGCACGATCGAGGATCTGACGCGCTTTGCGCAATCGGTGCTGAACCGTGCAGCCGATCCCGGCTTTGCGGCAGCGCTGTGCGAAGGCCGGCTGCGCTTTGCTCCCGATCCGGCGGCCCAGACAGCTTCGGCCCCGATCATGCCGACCTGCGCGGAGCCCCGGCCCCAACCCGCAAAGATTGTGACAACGCATCCTGCGCCGGTGCCTGCCCTGAACAAGCCGCTGGTCACGGAACGCGACATCGCCGCGCTGGCCGAAGGCGAAACCCGGCTGCGTGTCGCCAGGGCCACGCGGCTGACCCCGTTGGCCACCGACGAAGCGCGGCGCAGGGGCATCAGGATCGAAAGGACACCGACATGATACGCGCACGCGTCAGCGGCAGGCTCTGGTCATCCCGCCATATCGGCACATTGCCGGCCGGGGCACTTTTGGAAGTTGAGACCGAGACCGGAGCCAAGCTGATCGCCTTCGACCCGCTTGGCTGCGCCGATGGTGAAGCGGTGCTGATCACCCAGGGCTCGGTCGCCGCCGCCTGGTTCACCGGAAAGGCGGCGCCAATCGACGCGCTGATCATCGGATCCATTGACGAAGAAACCGCCGGAACACCGGCCCGGAAACGGAAATAGAGGAGCAACGAAATGGCAAATCTCGCAATCGGAATGATTGAAACCAAGGGCTATGTGCCGGCGCTTTCTGCCGCCGACGCGATGGTCAAGGCCGCGAATGTGGAAATCGTCGCGCGCAACGAAGTTGGCGGCGGGCTGGTCTCGGTCGTCGTGCGGGGCGACGTGGGCGCGGTCAAGGCCGCGACCGAGGCGGGCGCCGAAGCCGCTGCACAGGTCGGCGAAGTGACGGCGGTGCATGTGATCCCGCGCCCTCATGCCGATCTGGCCAAGCATTTCGAGGCGCTGAAGGCCTGAGCCCCTTCAATCCCAGCAGAAACCGAGGACTGAGGCATGACAGAGCTTCGCGTTTATCTCCCGATCGAGGATCTTCAGCCTCAGTTCGCGGCCTATCTTTCCTCGCCCACGCGGGCGCGGGGCTATCCGCCCTTCGCCGGCCAGCATTCGCTGATCATCGAAGTGGCGCCCGCGCTGGCCATCCACCGGATCACCGACCTGGCGCTGAAATCGGCGCCCGAGATGGAGCCGGGGATCCTTTACACCGAGCGGCAGTTCGGCTTGCTGGAACTGCATTCCGACCGGATGGAAGACCTGCAGGCGGCAGGCGACGCCATCCTGAAAGGGATCGGCGCGAAACCGGGCGACCAGCTGAAGCCGCAGATCCTTTATCACGACATCATCGAGGATCTGTCGGACCAGCATGCGATCATCCTGAACCGTTCGCGCGACGCGTCGATCCTGGTGCCGGGCACGGCGCTTCTGATTTATGAAATGGCGCCCGCGCTTTTCGCCTGCGTCGCCGCCAATGAGGCTGAGAAGGTCGCGCCGAACGCTGTCATCAACGATGTCCAGATGATGGGTGCGACGGGGCGGCTGTTCATATCCGGCAGCCTCGCCGACATGAAACTGGCCCGCGACACGATCACCGAAAAACTCGGGGCGATTGCCGGGCGCCGGGGCTGAAACGCTGACCCGCGCGGGGCGGCAGCCGAAAAGCCGTGGCGGGCGGCGAAACCTGGTCGTTTTCGGACACCATCACTCGACCGGCCTCGCAAAACGCCGATCGGGTACCTAAGTTTCCGCCATGTTGAACTTTGAGACCTGCAACGCGGCGCGGCTCCGGCGCGATCCTGCTTTCGACGGCAAGTTCTTTACCGCCGTGCGAACGACCGGCATTTATTGCCGGCCGGTCTGCCCGGTGAAGCAACCCTTGACCAGGAATGTCAGCTATTACCAGACCGCGGCGGCGGCAGAACGGGCTGGGTACCGCCCCTGCCTGCGCTGCCGGCCGGAAACGGCACCCTTTTGCGCCGCGTGGAATGGCACCCGTACCACCGTGGAACGGGCACTGAAACTGATCGAGGCGGGTGCCCTTGATACCGGCACGGTCGGCGATCTGGCTGAACGTCTCGGCATCGGGGCAAGGCATCTGTCACGCCTGTTCGCAGATCATGTGGGCGCTTCACCCGTTCAGACCGCCCAAACCCTGCGCATCGGGCGGGCGAAGCGGATGCTGGACGAAACCGACTTGCCGATTGCGGAAGTAGCGTCTCGGGCGGGGTTCGGCAGCGTCCGGCGGTTCAATGCCGCTATGGTAAAGCTCTATGGCCGCCCGCCGTCCTCCATCCGAAGGCCAAGACAATGACCAGTTTGGCATATACATTTGTCGACAGCCCGATCGGTGACCTGCTGCTTGCGGGAACCGGGGACGCGCTGCATTACCTGAGCTTTCCGTCCGGCCACAAGGCCTTTGGCCCGAAACCGGACTGGCAGCGAAGCGATGCCCCGTTTCGCGAGGTCAAGCGCCAGCTTGACGCCTATTTCGCGGGCGAGCTGAAAGATTTCGATTTGCCCCTGCATTTGGGCGGCACGGCGTTTCAGAACGCTGTCTGGCGCTATCTTGATGGCATTCCCTTCGGTGAAACCCGCAGCTATGGCCGGGTTGCCGCCGATCTGGGCCGCCCGAAGGCTTGCCGTGCCGTCGGGGCCGCGAATGGCAACAATCCCATACCGATCATTCTGCCCTGTCATCGCGTGATCGGGCAGAACGGTTCGCTTACCGGCTTTGGCGGGGGCCTTCCGGTGAAAGAGCTGCTGTTGCGGCATGAAGCGGGTGAACGCCAAGACGGACAACCCTGAGCGCCGCGATCGTCAGGAAGAATCGGTGCGGCGGCCCGAATGCGGGGCGCATATGCGCCCGGTCAGGGCAGGGCGGCGATATGCACCTTCACGCCGGCCTTGGCGAGGGCGGCGGCGATTTCTTCGGGCGGCTCGGCTTCGGTTACAAGATCGGTCGCGCTTTCGAGGCTACTGATCCTGACCAGAGACTTGCGGTTGAACTTGGCGCTGTCGGCCAGAACGATCCGGCGGGTGGCGCGGCTGAAGTAGACGCGCTTCATCGCCGAATCCTCGAAAGAATAATCGAAAAACCCGTCGGCGGTGATCCCGGACGTCCCAATCACCGCGACATCGAACCAGAGCGCTTCGAACTGGGAGATCGCCGAGGGACCTCCCACCGCCTGCTCGATCGGGCGCACAAGCCCACCGGCAAGATAAAGTTCGATCCCGGCATCCGCCAGCACCTGGGCGATGCGCAGGTTGTTGGTGAATACCTTGGTCTGGCGGCTGTCGGTCAACCGCCTGGCCAGGGCCAGTGTCGTCGTGCCAACGTCGAGTGCGAGGGTCTGCACATCCACCAGAAGTGACGCCGCCTTTTCGGCGATGGATTCCTTGTCGGCGCGCGCGCGGTCGATGCGGCGCTGAAATTCGGGTTCGACCGTATCGATAATGACCGTGCCCCGCGTCGGGATCGCTCCGCCACGTATACGTTCCAGCAACCCCTCATCTTCCAATTGGTCGAGATCGCGGCGCAAGGTCATCGCCGAGACGCCCAGTTTTTCGGCCATGTATGCAAGGTGGACGCGCCCCCTTCCCCCCAATTCACTGAGGATGGCCTCGCGCCGTGCGTCGGCGCTGGCAACGCTGCCAGATCGGATAGCGCTGCTCGAAGGTCGTCCAGCCATGGCGTGCTCCTTCCAAGGATGTTTTTGAGCTAATCAAACACGAAAATTATGTTAACTATCTAACATTTATTTTGTGTTTACAACATTATTAATGTGATGCTAATAACATTAAATTGCCGATATCGGAGGAATCGCACAACTTTCGATTGCAGTCGGATGGCTGCGTGAAAGAGGTGTATCGCATAGGGGCTAGGCGCGGTGGCTGGAATTTCGCTCGACAAGGTTTCACGCATCTATCCGGGCGGGGCCATCGGTGTTCAGGAAATCGATCTTGAAGTTGCGGATGGCGAATTCCTGATCCTGCTTGGCCCGTCCGGTTGCGGCAAGTCGACAACCCTGCGGATGATCGCCGGTTTGGAAGAAGTGACAGGCGGACATATCCGGATTGGCGCCCGCGACGTAACCGACCTGCGGCCGCGCGACCGCAATCTGGCGGTGGTCTTCCAGTCCTACGCGCTTTATCCCACGATGACGGTGCGGGCCAATATCGGCTTTGGGCTTCGCATGCGCGGCGCCCCTGCGGCCGAGATCGCCGCCAAGGTCGATCAGGCGGCCGAGCTTCTGGGCCTTGGAAAATACCTTGACCGCAAGCCGGGCGCGCTTTCGGGCGGCCAGCGGCAGCGTGTGGCGCTGGGCCGCGCCATCGTGCGCGAACCCGAGGCCTTCCTGCTGGACGAACCCCTTTCCAACCTCGACGCGCAGCTTCGCGCCGAAATGCGGGC
>JAGRDO010000006.1:0-3295 GCA_020447005.1 Paracoccaceae bacterium | reverse complement strand
CGGCTGACCTCTGGCAGCAGCCCCCAGTTCGAAATCGCGCCGGGGCTGTCCTGGACCGTGCCTGCCGCACATGCCGGGCACTGGGGTGTCGCCACCGGTGCCCCGGTCGTGCTTGGCATTCGTCCCGAGGATATCCATGCCGGGGACGCGCCCGGCCGGATCGGTTTCGATCTGGTCGTGACCGCGGTCGAGGCGCTTGGCCCCGAGACGATCCTGACCGGCACCATGGCGGCGGCTCCGCAGCTCGCGCCGGTGCGCGTGCGGCTTGGGCGCGCCGCAATCCCGCATCTGGGCGAGACAGTGCGGGTCCATGCCGACCTGAGCCAGGCGCATCTGTTCGATGCCCAAAGCGAAGCAGTCATTCCGCGGCCGGCCAGTGCGGTGCGCGCATGAGCATGGCGGGAACCAGGGGCGCCCGCGCGCGCGGTACGCAGATCGCGCTGCATCTGGGCCTGATCCTTGCCTGCCTGTCCGTGCTGCTGCCGATCCTCTGGGTCACGCGCGTGGCGATCGTGCCTTCCGCGATGTCCTACAGCCCCGGCCTATTGCCCGAGGTTTCGTCCGAGAACTTTCATGACCTCTTCGCCGGGCGCTTTCCGCTGTCCTATCTGAACAGCCTTGTCGTTGCGGCGGGATCGGTGGTTCTGGCAATGCCCTTCGCGGTGACGCTGGGCTATTCCTTCGCCCGGTTCGGAACCGCCGGGCGGATCGGGCGGTTTTCCGTTCTGGCCACCCAGATGCTGCCGCCGGTGGCACTGGTGCTTCCCGCCTTCGCAATCCTGCGCAGCCTTGGCCTGACGGACAATCTTTTCGGCCTGATCCTTGTTTATGGCGCGCTTAACCTGCCGTTCCTCACATGGATCATGATGGGCTTTTTCAAAGGCATTCCGGTCGATCTGGAATGGGCCGCGATGAGCGATGGCGCAACCGCATTTCAGGCCTTCCGTATCGTGGTTCTGCCAACCGCGCTGCCGGGGATGGCGGCGGCGGGTGTCCTCGGCTTCATCCTGTCGTGGAACGAATTTCTGTTCGCGCTGGTCCTCAGTGGCCCGCGCACGGCGACGATCCCGGTCGCGCTGGCCGGGCTTCAGACATCGAACGGGGTCAAGATCGGCATAGTCGCCGCCGGCGTCGTTCTTGCGGTGTTGCCGCTGATCGTCGCCTCGCGGTTCATCCAGCGCTTCATCGTCGAGGGCCTGACCTTCGGCGCCGTCAAATAACCATCAGGGCGACAGGAATCGCCCATCTCAAGGAGGAAACCAGGAAATGAACAGATACACGCTTCCCATATCCGCCTCGCTCGGCTTTGCCGCGCTTGTCGGCCTCAGCACCGCCGCTTCGGCGCAAGTTACGCTTCGCGCCCTCATGGAGGATGTGCCCGAAACCTCGATCATCGAGGGGCTTTTGCCGCAGTTCACCGAAAAGACCGGCATCAATGTCGAGTTCGAAAAGATCGGCTATGGCGACATGCACGACAAGCTGGTGCTGCAACTGACCAGCCCGGCAAGCTACTACAATCTCTTGTCGGTCGATTTCCTCTGGGCCGGTGAATTCCCCGAGGCAGGCTGGCTTGAGGATCTGGGGCCGATGGCCGCGAATGGCGGGTTGGACCTCGACAGCTTCATTCCCTCGATGTGGGATCTTCTCGGCCGTCAGGGCGACGTGATCCCGATCGTTCCGATGTACAACTATTCGATGGGTCTGATCTATCGCAAGGACCTCTTGGGCGATCAACCCTTGCCGGATACGCTGGAAGGCTATGTCGCGATGGCCGCCGACATGAAGGCCGCGCACGGCATCGTTGGCAGCGCCATGCAGGGCCAGCGCGGCGATCCCAACGCGATGGAGTTCTCCAACTACCTCTTCGCGGCGGGCGGCGACTATCTTGATGCGGACCGCAAAGTCGTTCTTGGCAGCGACAGCGGCAAGGCGGCCCTTTCGCTTTATGCGCAGAACATGCAGAACGCCGCGCAGGACGGCGCGCTGAACGCCAACCTTGACGACACCCGCCGCCTGATGTGCGCGGGCGAAGCCTTCAGCATGGTCACCTACTGGTGGATGCTGCCGGCGCTCGACAATGCCAATGACTGTCCGGCGGTTGCCGGCAAGCTTGGCCTTGCCGTCATGCCCGGCGGGCACGGCGAATCCGGCGGCTGGGGCTGGGGCATCCCGAAGAACGTGAGCGACGAGGAAAAGGCTGCCGCCTGGGCCTTTATCCAGTGGGTGCAAAGCCCCGAGATCGCCAAGGCCCGCGCGCTTCAGGGTCACGCGCCGGTGCAATCGGCGGCCTTCCTTGATGCCGACGTTCTGGCGAAATATCCGTTCTACGCCGATGCCGAAAAGGTCGTGGCCGCTGGCAAGTCCTTCCCGATCTTCACCTACACCGCGCAGTATGAAGACGTGCTGGGCACCCAGCTGTCGCTGGCCGCATCCGGTCAGGCAAGCGTCGATGACGCCATTGCCGCCGCCGACAAGGGTCTGGCCGACCTGATGGCGCAATAACCCGACAAACCGGGCCCGGTTCGCGCCGGGCCCGGACCCTTTCATCGGAGCAAGAGATGTCCGTGTTTCCCCGGATGAACCGAGCGACAAAAACCGGATGGGCCTTTGCCGCGCCGGGGCTGTCCCTGCTGGCGATCGTCATGGGATTTCCGTTGGTCTATGCGGCGCTGATGTCGGTGTCGTCGATGACGCTTCGGCATTTCCAGCTTGCACCGCTCAAGGGGCTATCGAATTTCGCCCGGGTCCTGAGCGATCCTCTGTTCTGGGAGGCGACCTGGCTGACGGTCCGGTATTCGGTGATCACCGTGACCGGAGAATTCATCATCGGCCTCGCACTGGCGATGATGCTGCAAAAGGTGCTGAAGCTCCGCGCCGTCTATTTCGCCATCCTGACGATCCCGATGGCGATGTCGCCGATTGCCGTCGCTCTGATCTGGCGGATGCTGTTGCAGCCCAACCTCGGCATCATCAACACGGTTCTTGAAGGTGTCGGGCTTTCGGGCGTCGACTGGTTCGGCAGCCCCGGCCTTGCGGTGGCCACGATGGCCGCCGTCGATATCTGGCAGCAGACATCCTTCGTCGTCCTGATGCTGGCCGCAGGGCTTGCCTCGCTGCCGCGCGATCCTTACGAAGCCGCCGAGGTTGATGGCGCCGGGGCCGTGCAGCAGTTCTTCTACATCACGCTGCCCATGCTGCGCCCGGTTGCGGCGATTGCCGTGGTGATCCAGCTGATCAACGAATTCCGCACCTATGACCTGCCCTATGTGCTGACACGTGGCGGGCCGGGCAACGC
>JAGRDO010000045.1:23460-25266 GCA_020447005.1 Paracoccaceae bacterium | reverse complement strand
GAAGACCGATCAGGAGGCGCAGGCCGCCATGGCCGGGATCGGGGTTGCCACCAATACCCGCATGGCCGAGATGATGGAAGCGCATGAGGACCAGATGGTGTTCGCGCGCAAGGTTCTGGAGCAGAAGGCCAAGGCCGACGAACGCTTTGCCCGCCGGTTCCAGGCCATCGTCGAGAAGCACGACAAGAACCTTTATGGTGGGTAAGTGCCCGACCTTGACCTGACCACCGACCACAAGGCGCTGGATGACGATCTGGCCGCGCGGCGGTATTTCGCCAAGTTCGAGACGATTACCCGGCTTCTGTCTGGCGTTGCCGAGGAGATGGAGAAGGACCGCGCCTTTTCCGCGATGGATGCGGACGTGATCGAGACCTATGTCCGGGCCGTCGCGCGGAGCTTCCGGGCGCTGAGCCTGAAATATCTGGTGTCCGGCCGGCTGGCCGGCGTCGGGCAGAAGCATCTGACCATCGACTTTCATGAAAGCGGTTTTCCGATCTTTCAGGAAATCGTGACGATGGCGAACGATGCGGCGCAGGCGGCCAGGCATCTGGAAGGGATGCCCGAGGCCGACCGGCTGAAGGACGAGATGGTGCGCCAGATCGTCGGCGAGCGGGTCGTGCCGACGCGGCTTCAGTTCGCGCTGTCGCAACGGCTTTATTACGAGGCGCTGGCGGCGGGCGGGCTTTTCTTCGCGCAGATGCATCCTCAGGCGGAGTTCATCGCCGAGGTTTCGGGCGGGCGGCGCGGGTATCTGGTGCATTGGGCGGTCTACGACAGCCAGCAGAACGTGCCGGTGATCTACCTGATGGAGGTGGTGGATTCCGGCAGGAAGGCGCTGCCCCTGGACGAGCGCCGCTGGCCCGCCGCGCAGGCGCATCTGATGGCGCAATCGGTGAGCGGGCTGAAGCCGGTGACGATCGCGAAAGGGTTCGATACCGACTTTGCGGACCTGCATCCCAAGCGGCTGCGGCGCATCCATCTGGGGCCGATGTATTCGTCGGCCTTCACGCTTCAGACCGGGGCGATCAGGGAGGTGCTGGACGAGGCGAAGGCGGGCGAGGGCGAGGACTGGGCGCTGGCCTGGACGGTCGAGGAGCTGGAAAGCGAAAGGGTCGAGGTCGAGAAGGGCTGGTTTTCGGACACCGAGCGGGAGGTCTTCCGGCTTGATCCCTTTGCCGCCGACGGGGCCGAGACGGGGGCGACGCGGATCACCCGCGCGATGATCCTGCCGCAGCGGCCCTTTCAGGTCATGGCCGAGAAGGACCCCGAGGGGTTCCGCAAGCTGCGCAAGTTCGTCGTGGGCAGGGACGGGCGGGTGCTGGTCTACAATTGAGGGCGGCCGGGGGTTTTGCACCCCCGGACCCCCGCAGGGTATTTGGACAATGAAGAAGCCGAGGGTTGAGGGATGAGTGGTCAGCGCGACGAGATGGAGCTGAAGGAAGAGGCGATCAGGGCATATTACAATGCCGCGACCGAGATGCTGATGGGTGTCGATCACGCGCCACGGATCGCGCAGGCGAAGCTGACGGTCACCGGGCCGGAGAAATCGCCCGATGTCGCGGCCATGCAGCGCCGGTTCCGCTCGACCACGCCGGGGCTGATCACCCGGTCGATGGCGCGCAGCGAGGGTGTGCGGCTGATCGACCGGATGGCCGCGACCGATGACGACGATCCCCTGACCTCGCCCTTGCAGGCGGCGGTTGCCCATGCGCTGCGCCGGGCGCTGTCGATCGCGCTGGCGACGGGCGATGCGTTTTCGGGCCAGACCGGGCTGGTCGAACTGAAGAAGGCCAATCTGGAGAACCG
>JAGRDO010000045.1:20698-23374 GCA_020447005.1 Paracoccaceae bacterium | reverse complement strand
CTTCTGGCGGAGAAGGCGAGCGAGGTCTCGGTCGAGATCGGCCCGGTGGAAGAGGTGCTGACCGACAACGCGCAGCTTGCGCTTCACGGCGCGCTCTGGGAGCTTGACCAGGACATCGCCGTCTTTGCGAAGGATGAGCCGCTGCTGGTCGCGACGGTGCTGGCCTATGCCGAGCAGCTGATGGAGAAGGTGAAGCTGCGCGCGGCCTCGGCCCCGCGGCTGGAGGCGTTCACGGGGGCGAATTACCGCGTCGGGGCGGATGATTTCCCGATCTCGGGCTTCGAGCCGGCGCGCAAGGCGCGCGGTTCGGCGCTGGTGATGACGTTCAGGAAGCCAAGCGAGGTTGTCGGCAACCACATCGCCAAATATCAGGCGATGCGGCTGGCCAAGATGCTGATGGCCTATGATTTCATGCGCCGGCTGAATCCGTTCGCCGAGCTGGGCGGTTTCATCTTCACCTTCATGGGCGACGGCAAGCCGGGGACGGGCAAGACGACGCTGATCCAGATGATGGCGGGGTTGCTCAACGATTACTGCAAGGTCGCGAATTATCCGTTCCGTTATGCGAACCTGTCCATCGATAATGTGGACAGCTATCAGGGCAAGTCGGGGCAGAACGCGAAAGCCTTCATCAACAACGTGATGGACCCCGCGGTGATCGGCTTTGGCACGGTCGATGACATCGATCAGGTGGCGGGCAAGCGGGGCGACCGGCAGTCGAGCGCGGGCCAGCAGGAGATCACCGCCGTGCTGATGGAGGCCTTTGCCGGGGCCAATACCGTCGTGCGCGGCAACTGCACCTTCGGGATGTTCTCGAACTACCCTGAAAACGTGGACGACGCCTTGCGGCAACGGGCCGGGGCGCGGTTTCTGGTCGACGGGCCGCAGAGCCGGGAGGATTACATCGATATCCTCGCGCTTTTGCTGGGCAAGAACCATTCCATTCCGCTGGGCGAGCATGAGCTTTACGCCGCGCAGGAGATCAAGCGGGCGGTTGCGGCCAGTTTCGAGGGCCATTCGGTGCCGCATGAGGACGGGCTGAAGGCGGTCTGGGCCGAGGTGGAGGCGCGGGTCGGTCCGCTCGACACCCTTGCCAAGCTTGGCACCTATCTGAAGGCCATTCAGGAGGCGGACGAACGGTTCACCGGCCGGGCGATCAAGAACATCACCGACGCCGTCAAGGTGCGGGCGATGGATTTCGAACTGCCCGATGAGTGGATGGAGGTGCCGGAGCTGTTCCTCTTCAAAGGGTATGACGAGAAGAAGGCGATGATTTCGGACCTGCGCCGGCCCATCACGGTCGAGATGGTGGTGCAGGAGATCAACCGCTATGCCGACAGCGAATTCCGCTATGCCGACAAGTCAGACGAGGTGGCTATCGAGAACATGGTCCGGGATTTCGGGCGGCAGGAAGAGGCGAAACGGCGCTATCTGGAAGGGAAGGGGTGATGGCTTTGCCCTATGGCCTTGCCGCTGGCCTTGCGGTGATGGCGAGCGCCGCCCTTGCATGGGCGCTGGGCCGGGGGGTTCGGCGCGGGGCGATCCCGGTTGGCGGTGGCTGGGCGCTGACGATCGGCGGCGCGCTGGCGGTCTTTCTGATCTTCTGGCAGGGCCTGCCCCGGCTTTACGCGCAAGACACGATTGTCGGCGCGGCGGCGCGGACGGGCGAGGGGTCTCAGGCGGGCGATTTCACGGCCTGGGCAACCGGCGCCGTGTTCAGCCTGCCCATGGCCGGGTTTTTTGTGCTGACCTTCATCCTGGCCGGGATCATTGCCGCCCTTCTCTGGGCGCTGATCCTGGGGGCCATGACGGCGGAGGCAGGCCGGGGGCGTGGCGGGGGGACGCCATGAGGGCAGTTGCACCCGCTTTGACGACGCGACCTATCGAACAGGGCCACATGCCCGGCAGGTGTACCGGTCCGGCAGTTCCCCCTTCCCAGCCCTTCCTCACAAGGGGGGAGGTTGGCGCGCAGGTGGCCGGTTTTACTCCTCCCCTCCCCCTTGTGGGGAGGGGATGGGGGTGGGGGGGCGTGCGGTGACCCGGATCGCCCCCGGGACCCGTGACCGCGCCCGTCAGCTTCGCAAGGACCCGACGCCGCAGGAGCGGAAACTGTGGCGGAAGCTTCAGGAGCTTGACCGCCGGATCGGCACGCATTTTCGCAGGCAGGCGCCGGTCGGGCGCTTTATCGCCGACTTTGCCGAGTTCGGGCGGCGGCTGGTGATCGAGGTCGATGGTGGCGGGCATGGCGGGCCGCGCGATCTGGCGCGGGATGCGTGGTTTGCGGGCGAGGGTTTTCAGGTTCTGCGCTTCTGGAATTCCGAGGTTGACGGGAATATCGAGGGGGTGATGCAGATCGTACTCGACGCGCTTGAGGCTTGCCCCCCACCCCCATCCCCTCCCCACGAGGGGGAGGGAAGGCGCGGGCGAGCCGGCGGCGCGTCAGAAGGAAGGAAGGCCGGAGAGTGAAACGCCTTATCGAAAAGGGCCTGATGTTCGGCAACCTGATCCCGGTCGAGAGCCCCGCGCTGGTCGAGCGGTATAACCGGGCGCTGAAGGCGCTGACGGGGAAGGAGACGAAGCTGGCCGATTTCCACATCGACATCTCGGGCTATTCCCCCGAGCTGGGCGATGAGCTGGGCGATCACCTCTATCTCAACCCCAACGGCTGCAACCGGC
>JAGRDO010000045.1:7271-20687 GCA_020447005.1 Paracoccaceae bacterium | reverse complement strand
ACCGGCAGTTCATCCTGCTGACGACCGACCAGAAGACCGCGCCGCTTCTGAACGCCAAATTCTCCACCTCGCGCGGGATCCTGCAGCGTTTCATCGGGGAAAACGAGGCGCAGCTTTTCAGCCTGACCGCGCGCGACGCGGTGGCGGGAGAGCTGGAGAACACGGTTTTCGATCTGTCCTCGCCGGCGAAGCTCTTCGATATCCGCCGCGTCAGCGTTGTTGCCGATACGACGGGTCTTCACGTGGCCGAGGCGGCGAAGCTGTCGGGCCTGATCGAGCGGTTCCGGACCGAGGAAGACGCCTGGTACGACGATGTCCTTGTCGGCGAGATGATCACGCTTGCCGCCAAGACCGGCGACGTGGTGCGCAATCCGGTCACGCTGAAGGCGACAACGTTCGATCAGGGCAATTTCTGGACGGCGCATTTCGGCGGCATCTACATCTTTCGCGATGTCGATCACCCCGCGGCGATTTCGGTCGGGCCGAAAGAGGCGCTGGGCACGCTGCCGATCAAATATGCCTTCGATCTGCGCGACCGCAACCAGATCGCGAAATTCCTTGAAATCAACGATCTGGCCGAACCGATCGTCAATGCGCCGGGCGCCGATGCCGCCGCGATCCTGCGGCAGAAGATGGATTTCATCGTGGTCGCGGCGGCGGCCGAGCTGGGTCTGGACATCGGCCATGGATCGCGGCGCGAATTGCGGACCGCCGCATCGGCGATCGGGGCGCGGCTGCCCGAGGAGTTCCACGGTCTGGCCGCCCTTCTGCGCTGGGTCGAAACCGGGGGGACCTGGCCCCGCATCACCTCGGCCCATCCATCGTATTTCTATACGCTCCGCGCCCGGCCCCATGCGGACCGCGACCTTGTGAACATGCTTCTGTCCGAGCTTTCGACGCTTGACGTGCGCCAGCTTTTCATCTGCCACAAGGAACTGTTCTATCATCTCTACCGGTCATGGCCCGAGGCGAAGAAGGCCTTTGTCGCCGATTACCTTGAGCGCGAATACCAGATCGACAAGGCCGGCACGCGCGAACGCCTTTTCGGCCCCGAGCCCCGGATGCAGGACGAGGCGCCGCGCCTGAACCCGATCTGGTCGCGCGGGGCCGGAGACGATATCGTCGATATCGTCGGCCCGTGGGGCGCGGTCAGAAAGGAGCGCGGATGATCGGATTTCTTCGCCTTGCGGTCTTTGGTTTCGTCGCGATGTCGGTGGCTTACGTCCTTTTGTCGATCTATTCACGCTCGGTCCGGCGCGAGGAGCTGGAAAAGAAATGGGATGCGGGCGAGGCGGAATCGGATGATAATCCCGATCGCGATGCCTATATCGAGGCGGGCATGAGGGAGTATGAGAAGAGCCTGCGGCGCAAGCTGATCTGGCTGGTCTATATCCTGCCCACGGTGGCCGTGCTGATACTGCTGTTTCTCAACCAGGGATGAGGGGTGCGATGCGTTACGTGAAATGGGGCCTTCTGTCGGTCATCGCGCTGACCCTGATCGGGTTTTTCAACTATACCTTGCCGCAGCACGACATCGTGCGCGTCGTCAACACCTATCAGGAACGGCAGGATCTGGCCGACTGGACGCGGATTTTCTGGGCCAGCCCGGACGATCAGTCGACCGGCCTTATCAACCGCGATGTGCAGTTCATTCAGACGGTCAAGTCCAACGGCAAGCCGATGGTCTATCGCAATGAGGATACCGGCTGGCACTGGCCGCCCTATTTCAAGTTCGACACCGCGAACCTTCAGACCCAGGCGGAAGACAACAAATCGACGGCCGAAGCGCCGAAATGGGTCTCGGTCACGCATTACGGCTGGCGGATCGTCTATTTTTCGGCCTTCCCGAACGCGATTTCGATCAAGCCGGTCGCTGGGCCGGATGTGACGATCATCCCGTGGTTCAACATTTTCTTTTTCGTCTTCCTCGCCTTCGTCCTTCTGATGATCCGCCGCATGTGGCTGCAATTCCGCGAACGTTCGATCGACCCGGTTCTGGACGATATGGGCGAGGCGTGGGACGGTGTCGAACAGCATGCCGAGCATGCGGCGGGCGAGGTTCGGGGTGTCTGGGGCAGGTTCAGGGCCTGGCTCGGGACGTGGCAGGGCAAGGGCCGCAAGTAGGCGCGCGGACGGATGCCGCCGCGGCTAGAGTTCGCGGAAATAGGGATCGATCTTCCAGTAGCCTTCCAGATGCGCGGCCTTGGCGCGCGGCAGTCCCAGTTCCTCCATCGCATAGAAATCGAGCCCGAGCAGGGCCGCGAGGCGCCAGCCCTTTTCCGCCCCGGACCGGGCCGGGCTGCCTTCGCCGAACATGGATTCGATTTCCGACGCCGCCTTGACCAGCGCATAGACGATCTCGGACGCGGAATCGTCCGGCCAGCGCGCGGCCATTTCGCGGACAAGGGGGCGCCAGCCATCCGGCGTGTCGAGCAGATGCTCGATCGCGAAATGCACTTTCTCCAAAATGGTCGCCCCACCAGACATCGACCGGTAAACAAATTTTCTGGCCCGAAGGCCGTTCCACCCGGCCCTTTGGGGTATGTTTTGGCGCGATCTGTCAACTTTTTTCGTCAACGGGTCATTTATTTGATCTTTTGGTAAAATACCGCCATTGCGGGAATTCGAGACATTCGATAGCGTCGGCGCTATTCTGCAGAGAGTTCAAGGGACAGGACAACCGATGCAAGGGCATGTTGGCCAGAGCATTCCGAACAACGGGCGCAATCCGGGGGTGCCGCTTCAGGCCGACTGGTTCGACACCGTTGCGGTCAATACCGCCGCGGCAGAGCGGCGCGCGGCGACGCTGACCACCCGGCGCACGGTCAAGAAGGCGTGGCAGGCGGCATGGCTGGTCAATGCGCTGCGCTGCATCGACCTGACGACGCTGGCCGGCGACGATACCGAAGACCGGGTGCGGCGGCTTTGCGCCAAGGCGCGGCGCCCCCTGGCCGATCATATCATGGCGGGTCTTGGGCTGGACGCGGTGCATACCGGCGGCATCTGTGTTTATCCGACGATGGTATCGACGGCGGCGAAGGCGCTGGCGGGCAGCGGGATACCGGTTGTTTCGGTCGCCACGGGCTTTCCGGCAGGGTTGATGCCCTTGCCCCTGCGGCTGGCCGAGATCCGCTATGCGGTGGAAGAGGGCGCGGACGAGATCGACATCGTCATCACCCGCGCCCATGTGCTGGATGGCAACTGGTCCGCCCTTTACGATGAGATCGCCGCGATGCGCGAGGCCTGCGGGCAGGCGCATCTGAAGGCGATCCTTGCCACGGGCGATCTGAAGACGCTGCGCAATGTCTACAAGGCCGCGATGGTGGCGATGCAGGCGGGCGCGGATTTCATCAAGACCTCGACCGGCAAGGAAGGTGTGAACGCGACGCTGCCGGTGTCATTGGTCATGGTCCGGGCCCTGCGCGACTATGGCGAAAGGACGGGCGCGCGGATCGGCTTCAAGCCTGCCGGCGGGATCAGGACCGCCAAGGAGGCCATCGCCTGGCAGATCCTGATGAAGGAAGAACTGGGCGACGCGTGGCTGAGGCCCGATCTCTTCCGGCTTGGCGCCTCGTCGATGCTTGCCGATATCGAGCGTCAGCTCGACCATCATGTCACCGGGCGCTATGCCGCCTCGTCACGCCACGCGCTTGCCTGAGGGTTTGGGATGCCAACAGTGACCGATATTCTTGCAACCATGGATTATGGCCCGGCCCCCGAGGCTGCGGGCGAGGTCGAGGGCTGGCTGAAGGCGCGCGGCAGCTTTGGCCATTTCATCGACGGTGCCTTCACGAAGCCCGGCGAAAGCTTTGACGTGGCAAACCCGGCGACGGGCGGGCATCTGGCGAAGGTTGCCCAGGGCTCGGGCGCCGATGTCGAGGCGGCGGTGCGCGCGGCGCGGGCCGCCTTGCCCGGCTGGTCGAAGCTGACCGGCCATGAACGCGCGCGGTGGCTTTACGCCATCGCCCGCCATATCCAGAAGCGCGAGCGTTTCCTTGCCGTGCTGGAGACGCTGGACAATGGCAAGCCGATCCGCGAGACGCGCGACATCGACGTGCCGCTGGTGGCGCGGCATTTCTACCATCATGCCGGCTGGGCCGAGATGCTGGAGGAAGAATTCCCGGGCGCGAAGCCCGTGGGGGTCTGCGGCCAGATCATTCCGTGGAACTTTCCCCTGCTGATGCTGGCATGGAAGATCGCGCCAGCCCTGGCTGCCGGCAATACCGTGGTGCTGAAGCCCGCCGAATACACGCCGCTGACGGCCTTGGCCTTTGCCGAGATCTGCGCCGAGATCGGGCTGCCGAAAGGGGTTGTGAACATCGTCACGGGCGACGGGTCGACGGGTGCGGCGCTGGTCGCATCGAAGGTCGACAAGATCGCCTTTACCGGATCGACCGAGGTTGGCCGCACGATCCGCAAGGTGACGGCGGGCACGGGCAAGAAGCTGACGCTGGAACTGGGCGGCAAGTCGCCCTTCGTGGTCTTTGCCGATGCCGACATCGACGCGGCGGTGGAAGGCGTGGTGGATGCGATCTGGTTCAATCAGGGGCAGGTCTGCTGCGCGGGCAGCCGCATTCTGGTGCAGGAGGCCGCGGCCGAAAGCTTTACCCGGAAGCTGAAGGCGCGGCTGTGCAAGCTGCGCGTGGGCGACCCTCTGGACAAGTCGACCGATATCGGCGCCATCGTCGATCCCATCCAGTTGACGCGGATCCGCGATCTGGTGGCTCAGGGCGAGGCCGAGGGCGCGGTGCTGCATCAGGCCGACTGCCAGATGCCGACGCGGGGCTGCTATTTCGCGCCGGGCTTTTTCACCAATGTCGCCCCCGCCAATATCGTCAGCGAGGTCGAGATATTCGGCCCGGTCGCGACTCTGACCACCTTCCGCACGCCTGACGAGGCGCTGGAACTGGCCAATAACACCCGCTATGGCCTTGCCGCTTCGATCTGGAGCGAGAATATCAACCTTGCGCTTGATATCGCGGCCTCGGTCAAGGCCGGGGTGGTCTGGGTCAATTCCACGAACATCTTCGATGCGGGCGCCGGGTTCGGCGGCTACCGCGAAAGCGGTTTCGGGCGCGAGGGCGGGCGCGAGGGGATGGGCGAATATCTTTCGCTTCCCATGCCCAAGGCGCGCCCCGAGGCCGTGGCCCTGCCGCTGGACGCAGCCCCGGTTCCGGGGCAGCCGGCGAAGGGGGCGGCGCCGATTGACCGGACCGCCAAGCTTTATGTCGGCGGCGCCCAGAAACGCCCCGACGGCGGCTATTCCTATGCCGTCATGGGCAAGGCGGGCGAACTGGGTCTGGCGGGGCTTGGCAACCGCAAGGATATCAGGAACGCGGTCGAGGCCGCGCACAAGGCGGCGGGCTGGGGAAAGGCGACCGGGCACAACCGGGCCCAGGTGCTTTATTACATCGCCGAGAACCTTGCCGCGCGCGAGGCCGAGTTCGCGGCCCGGCTGAAATCGGCCGGTGCCGCCGACCCAGCGGGCGAGGTGGCGGCAGCGATCCGGCGCGCGTTCTACTATGCCGCGCAGGCCGACAAGTTCGATGGGGCGGTCCATTCGACGAAATCGGCCCATGTGACGCTGGCCATGCCCGAAGCCTTCGGCGTCATGGGCATCGCCTGCCCGAATGACGCGCCGCTTCTGGGGTTTGTCAGCCTTGTCCTGCCCGCGATCGCGATGGGCAACCGGGTTGTCGCCATTCCGTCCCAGACGATGCCCCTGGCCGCGACCGATCTTTATCAGGTCTTCGACACCTCGGACCTGCCGGGCGGGGTGGTCAACATCGTCACCGGCGTGCGTGATGAACTGGCCAGGACGCTGGCCCAGCACGATGACGTGGCCGCCATGTGGTATTGCGGATCGGCGGAGGGCGCGGCGATGGTCGAGGCCGAGAGTACCGGCAACCTCAAGGTCACCTGGACGCTGGCCAACCGGAACTGGCGCGCGGCCGAAGGGCAGGGGCGGGCGTTCCTGCTGCGCGCGACACAAGTGAAAAACATCTGGATACCCTACGGCGAATGAACGACATCCTTTTTCCAACCCCGGCCCCCGTCCTTCTTCCGATGCGCGATGGCAGCGGCTTCTACCCCGTCGGCAGGATCTTTTGCGTCGGCCGCAACTATGCCGATCACGCAAGGGAAATGGGCCATGAGGTTGACCGCGAGGCCCCGTTCTATTTCACCAAGTCGCCTGCGCATCTGATGCTGTCAGGGCAGGCGATGCGTTATCCGCCGGGGACCGATGACCTGCACCATGAGATCGAATTCGTGGTGGCCCTCGGGGCCGAGGCGGCGTTCGTCAGCGCGGATGAGGCGATGTCGAGGGTCTTTGGCTACGCCGTCGGGCTGGACATGACGCGGCGCGACCTGCAGGGGCAGGCCAAGGACAAGCGCCGCCCGTGGGATACCGGCAAGGATTTCGAGCAATCGGCCATCGTCGCCCCCTTGAGCCGGGCGGATGAATTCGGCCTGCCCGGTCCGCAGCAGATAGAGCTTGAGCTGAACGGCGAACCGGTGCAGCGCGCGCAGCTTGCCGACATGATCTGGTCGGTTCCCGAAATCATCGCCCATCTGTCGACGCTCTATCAGCTTGGGGCGGGCGATCTGATCTTTACCGGCACGCCGGCGGGCGTGGGCGCGGTGCGCCCCGGCGACCGTCTGCACGGCGAGATCGACGGGCTGGCGCCGGTCGAGACCACGATCGCCGCGCGCTGAGCCTCAGTCGGTCCGGCCAAGGTCCGGATCGGCGACGATCCGCGACAGGTAGCGACCGTATTGGGTTTTCAGATAGGGCTTGGCCAGCCTCAGCACCTGATCGCCGCTGATCCAGCCGTTGAGAAAGGCGATCTCTTCGGGGCAGCCCACTTTCAGGTTCTGCCGTTCCTCGATCGTGCGGATGAATTCGGCGGCCTCAAGCAGGCTTTCATGCGTGCCGGTATCGAGCCAGGCAAAACCGCGCCCCAGCGTTTCCACGTTCAGAAGGCCGTCGCGGTGATAAAGGTTCAGAAGATCGGTGATCTCCAGCTCTCCGCGCGGTGAGGGCGTGATGGTTTTCGCCCGGGCGGGCGCATCGGCGTCAAGAAAATAGATGCCGGTGACGGCATAGGCGCTTTTGGGTTTTTCCGGCTTCTCGACGATGGACAGCACGCGGCGGTCGCCATCGAATTCGACAACGCCGTAGCGTTCGGGATCGGAGACGCGGTAGCCGAAGACGGTGCCGCCCGCGCCGCGCGCATCGGCCGCGCGAAGCTTGGCCGAAAGGCCTTCGCCGAAAAAGACGTTATCGCCCAGCACCATGGCCGAGGGCGCGCCGGCCAGAAAATCCTCGGCCAGAAGATAGGCCTGCGCCAGCCCGTCCGGCGAGGGTTGTTCGATATAGTCAAAGCGCATGCCCCAGTCCGCGCCGTCGCCAAGCAGGGCGCGGAATTGCGGCAGGTCGCGCGGGGTGGAGATGATCGCCACCTCGCGGATACGCGACAGCATCAGCGCCGAAAGCGGATAGTAGATCATCGGCTTGTCATAAAGCGGCAGCATCTGCTTGGAGACGGAATGGGTGATCGGATAAAGGCGGGTGCCGGACCCGCCCGCCAGAATGATCCCCTTGCGTTTCATGTCACTCATCACGTCGTCTCCAGTTCGGTCATCACGGCCCGCAGACCGGCGCGCCAGTCCGGCTGCGCGATGCCATAGGCCGCCAGAATACGCGCGCAATCGAGCGCAGAATTGGCCGGTCTTGTGGCAGGAGTTGGATAATCGGCAGTGGCGATGCGGATGATCGCCGGTTTGCGCGGCAATTGCGCGGCCGCGAAGACGGCTTCGGCGAAATCGGCCCAGCTGACGGTCGGCGCGCCGCAATAATGAAAGATGCCGGGCCTGCCCCGGCCGGCGCGGAAGGCATCGGCGACGGTCCAGAGGGCCCCGGCGATATCGGCCGCGGGCGTTGGCCCGCCGCGCTGGTCGGCGACGATGGAAAGCGTATCCCGTTCGGCGCCAAGGCGCAGCATCGTCTTCACGAAATTCCGGCCATGGGCGGAAAAGACCCATGCGGTGCGCAGGATCACGAAATCGCCCCCGGCGGCGGCGATGGCCCCTTCGCCCTCAAGCTTGGTTCTTCCATAGACGCCAAGCGGCCCGGTCGGGTCATCCTCGCGCCAGGGGCGCGTGGACGAACCGTCGAAGACATAATCCGTCGAGACATGCAGGATGGGCGCGCCGATCGCGGCGGCGGCGCGGGCCATGGCGCCGGGGCTTTCGGCATTGACGGTGCGGGCGGTGGCCGCGTCGGTTTCGGCCTGATCGACGGCGGTATAGGCGGCGGCGTTGATGACCAGCGCGGGCCGGTGGGCGGTGACGGCCGCCGCGCAGGCGGCGGGATCGGTCAGGTCGGCCCGGTCGCGGCCAAGGGCTGTCAGCTCCGCCCAGCCCGGCCGGTGGCGGGCAAGTTCGATGGCAAGCTGCCCGGTGGTTCCGAAACTCAAGATTCGCATGGCATCCCGTCCTGTCTGGCCGGGGTTTTCCCATCTTCGGCCGCCCGTGGAAACCACGAAATCCGGCCCGCTGCGCCAGCCTTGCAAAATTGCGCGCGTTTCACGCGCAAGCGATGTCTCGTCGCGGCCCGGGGCGGGCCGCTCCTCGGGTGGTTCTGCCGCAGGGTCAGCGCACCCTTTCCATCAGCGCGTCCGGCATCCGGCAATCGCGCGCGGCGTCCTCGCCGCAGGGGCGGGGCGCGAGATCGCGGGTGAGGCAGATGCGCGCCTCGTCGATCCGCCCGGCCTCGCAGGTGATGGTGATCATCGGGCGCGTCAGGCCGGGATTGGCCTCGATGAAGGCGTCCTCGACCACCGAGGCGGGCAGCGTCACGTCGCGGTCGAGACCGGCGAGAACCTTCGGGATGGTGATCGAGCCATAGGCCCGGCGCGACAGGGCGAAGTAATCCGCGGCCGAAAGCCCGCTGCAGCGGCCATGTTTGTTCCATTCGTGCCAGGCCAGCCCGCCCGAGCCCATGATATCGGCCATTGCGGCGGTTTCGGTCCGGGTCGGGGGGCGCGCGGTGCTGCGGCAGTCGCCGGGCCAGCCGATTTCATGCTGCGGCCAGAGGCCGTGCAGGGTGAAGCTGAAATCGTGGCGCGGGTCGCATTGGTCGGCGCCGCGCGCGTCGCCGGTCAGCGCGCACCATGTGGGCGACCAGCTGAGCGCGAGAATGTAGTAGTCGAACTCGCCGGCGCGTTCGCCGCCGGCCCGCGCGCAGAACGGGGCGAGGATCATGGCGGCCGCGAGGGCGAAAGGGCGCATTTTCTCTTTCCTCCGCGTTCGGGAATGACTATATACCGCCCGACTTCCCCCGAAAACGAGGAAAGGCGGCCCGACGGTCGCGGCCGTTTTCCCGGCTCGGACGAGATTTGTAAAGGAGAGACCCATGACAAAACCGCTTATGGCCAAGGCCACGGCCGTTTGGCTGGTCGACAACACGGTGCTGAACTTCAAGCAGATCGCGGATTTCTGCGGCCTGCACGAACTTGAGGTGCAGGGCATTGCGGATGGTGATGTTGCGGCGGGCGTCAAGGGGTTTGACCCGATTGCCAACAATCAGCTTGACGCCTCGGAAATCGAGAAGGGTGAAAAGGACCCGCTGCACAAGCTGAAGCTGAAGTTCAACCCGGCATCCCTGGGCGAGGAAAAGCGCCGCGGCCCGCGCTATACGCCCCTGTCCAAGCGGCAGGACCGGCCGGCGGCGATCCTGTGGCTGGTGAAGTTCCATCCCGAACTGGCCGACAGCCAGATCGGCAAGCTTGTGGGCACGACGAAGCCGACGATCGCCTCGATCCGCGACCGGACGCATTGGAACATCTCGAACATCACGCCGATCGACCCGGTGGCGCTGGGCCTGTGCCGCCAGTCCGAACTGGATGCCGCGGTGCAGAAGGCCGCCAAGAAGAAGGCGGCCGAAGGCGTGGTGATGACCGATGACGAGCGGCGCAAGCTGGTGTCCACGGAACAGTCGCTGGGCATGTCGACCGAGGCGAAGATACCGGCCGCGATTGCGGGGCTGGAGAACTTCACGCTTTCCGGCGCGTCCGACGAGGAAGAGAAGAACCCGGCGGATTATTCCAACGCCGACAGCTTCTTCAACCTGCCGGACAATGACGATGACGATGAAGACGACGAGGGTGACGGCCGCCGCTGAGCGCGGATCGGGGCGCAGATGACCGTTATCGGGGACGATTTTCTGTTCATCCACGTCCCGAAGAATGCGGGAAAATCGGTGTCGGCGCGTTTGGGCGGCGTGACGCGGGGGGTGCCGGGGCATGCGCCGCGAAGCTGGTTTGCAGGCGGGGCGCATGACGGCAAGTTTTCGTTCGGCTTCGTGCGCAATCCCTGGGACCGGATGGTGTCGAGCTATGAGTTCATCTGCACCAAGACACCGCGCAGGAACGACGATCCGCGCGCGCGGGCCGAAGCGCTGGAGATGGGATTTCGCGGCTGGTTGACGCAAGGCGCCTTCTATCACGCGCATGACCGGTCGCCGGACCTGCCCGCGCTGCCGGCCCCCTATCAGCGCCGCAGCCAGATGTACTGGCTGGAGGGCTGCGACTATATCGGCAGGGTGGAAACGCTGGGCGATGACATGGCCCATATCCTTGGCCGGATCACGCCGAAGCGGCGGTTTCGCGATCTCTGGACGCGGCCCGCATCGATACCGTTCCGCAACCGGACGGCGCGCGGCGATTACCGCGCCTATTACGATGACGAAACCCGCGCCTTCGTGGCACGGCATGCCGCAGAAGAGATCGAGCGGTTCGGATATGTGTTCTGAAGAGCCCGGCCGCGCGCGGGCGCCAGATGGGAAGGGGCGCCGCCCCTCTTTGGCCTGACGGCCAAATTCATCCCGAAGTATCTGGCCGGTAAGGGCGCGCGGCCGGGTTTCCTGCGCCTTCTGGCCGTGATTCCCCCCCCTGGGGCTGGCGGGGCTGGCGGGACTGGCAAGGGCAGACGGGATTGCGCGTACCGGACCCGGCAAGGCCCATCGGACGGCGCCGGGCGGCCTTTCGGTAGGGATATCTGCCGGGCCCCTGATCGGGCCGGGCAGGGTCAGCCCACAGCCTTGCGCGCCCGGAGCGCGGCCTGAATCGTGCCGTCGTCAAGATAATCCAGCTCGCCCCCGATCGGCACGCCCTGGGCCAGCGTCGTGACCCGGACGCCGGTGCCTTCCAGCGCTTCGGCGATGTAATGAGCGGTGGTCTGGCCGTCGACGGTGGCGTTGAGCGCGAGGATCACCTCGCCAATACCCTCTTCGGCCAGCCGCGCGACAAGCCGGGGGATGCGCAACTCTTCGGGTCCGACGGCGTCGAGCGCCGAAAGCGTGCCGCCAAGCACGTGGTAACGGCCGCGAAAGGCCAGCCCGCGTTCCATCGCCCAGAGGTCGGCCACGTCCTCGACCACACAAAGTTCGCCCGTGGCGCGGCGGTCGTCGCGGCAGATCGGGCAGAGGTCGGCCGTGCCGATATTGCCGCAATTGGCGCATTCGCGCGCGGTTGCGGCCACGGAGGCGAGTGCCTGCGCGAGCGGCGCCATCACCTGACCGCGCCGCTTGATCATGTGAAGGACCGCCCGGCGCGCCGAGCGCGGCCCGAGGCCGGGCAGGCGGGCCATCAGGTCGATCAGCGCCTCGATATCGCGGGTATCTTCGGACATGGCTCAGAAGGGCAGCTTCATGTCGGCGGGCAGGCCGAGGCTTTCGTAAAGGCGCTTCATTTCGTCCTGCGCGCGGGCGGACGCCTTTTTCTGCGCATCCTTGATCGCGGCCAGGATCAGATCCTCGACCACTTCCTTCTGGGTCGGGTCGAAGATCGACGGGTCGATGTCGAGCGCCCGCAGATCGCCCTTGGCCGAACAGGTGGCGGTGACAAGCCCCGCGCCGCTTTCGCCCACGACATTGATGCGGTCGAAGCTTTCCTGAAGCTCGGCCATCTTGCCTTGCATTTCCTGCGCGGCCTTCATCATCTTGCCCATGTCGCCGAGCCCGCCGAGACCTTTCAGCATCCTGTTCTCCTCAATTTTCCTCGAAGGGGTCCCATTCTTCGTCCACCTCTGGAAGGGCCGCGGCCCCGACTGCGGCCTGAACCTCGTCCGGGGTCCGGACCGAGGTGATCCTTGCCTGCGGGAAGGCCGCGAACACCGCCTGGACAAGGGGGTTTTCGCGCGCGTTTTCGCGTTTCTCCAGATCACGCGCATCGCGCGTTTCGGAAATCGTCGGCGCGCCGCCACCCGATACGACCGAGATGCCCCATCTGACGCCGGTCCAGCCCTGCAGGCGCTGGCCGAGCGTCTGCGCAAGATTGTCCGGCGCGCCTTCGGTGGGTTCGAATTCGATCCGCCCGGGGGAATAATGGACGAGGCGGAGGTGGTCCTCTACCTCGACAAGCAGTTTGACATCGCGATGGGCGCGGATCAGCTCGATCACGGCGGGGAAGCTTGCGTAGCGGGCCAGCGCGACCTCTGGCGCGCGGGCGAGTGCCGTCGCCGTGCCGTTGCCCGAGGGGTTCGGGGCCGAGGGCGCGTGCAGCGTGGCCTGAGCCTGCGCGACAGTCGCAGCGGGTTGCCGGCCGGGGCCGCCGGGACCGGCGGGCGAGGGCGCCGACGGGCCGGGGCCATCCGACAATCGGCGCAAGAGCTGTTCGGGATCGGGCAGGTCGGCCACATGGGTCATGCGGATCACGGCCATTTCTGCGGCCATCATCGCGTTCGGCGCCGAGGCGACCTCTTCCAGCGCTTTCAGGAGCATTTGCCACATCCGGGTCAGCACCCGCATCGGCAGGGCGGCGGCCATCGCCTGACCGCGCGTGCGTTCATCGGGGCCGATGGTCGGGTCTTCGGCCGCATCGGGCGTGATCTTGATGACGCTGGCCCAATGCGTGATCTCGGCCAGATCGCGCAGGACGGCCATCGGATCGGCACCGTCGGCATATTGCGCGGACAGTTCATTCAGCGCCCCCGAGGCATCGCCCCTGAGGATCAGGTCGAAAAGGTCGAGCACCCGGCCCCGGTCGGCAAGGCCCAGCATGGCGCGGACCTGATCGGCGGTCGTCTCGCCCGCGCCGTGGCTGATCGCCTGATCGAGAAGCGAGGTCGCATCGCGCGCGGACCCTTCCGCCGCGCGGGTGATCAGCGCCAGCGCGTCATCGTTGATTTCGGCGCCTTCGGCGGTGGCGATCCTGCGCATCAGCGCGATCATCACCTCGGGCTCGATCCGGCGCAGATCGAAGCGCTGGCAGCGCGAGAGGACGGTGACGGGCACCTTGCGGATTTCCGTCGTGGCGAAGATGAACTTCACATGTTCGGGCGGTTCCTCGAGCGTCTTCAAAAGCGCGTTGAAGGCGTTCGTCGACAGCATGTGCACTTCGTCGATGATGTAGA
>JAGRDO010000045.1:0-7262 GCA_020447005.1 Paracoccaceae bacterium | reverse complement strand
CTTGTAGCGCGCCGAGGCGGCCCGGTAATGGACGCTTTCGATGATCTCGCGGATGTCGTTCACACCGGTGCGGCTGGCGGCATCCATTTCCATCACATCGACATGGCGGCCTTCCATGATCGCCACGCAATGTTCGCACTGGCCGCAGGGGTCGGTCGTGGGGCCGCCCTTGCCGTCGGGGCCGACGCAGTTCATGCCCTTGGCGATGATCCGCGCGGTGGTGGTTTTGCCCGTTCCCCGGATGCCGGTCATGATGAAGGCCTGCGCGATCCTGTCGGCGGCGAAGGCGTTCTTCAGCGTGCGCACCATCGCATCCTGCCCGACGAGATCGGCAAAGGTTTCAGGCCGGTATTTGCGGGCGAGGACCTTGTAGGCGGTCCCTGTTTCTTCGGTCATCTTGGGTCCCGGGATTCGGATCAGCGCTCAGGTTAGGCGCAGCCCCGGCCACAGTCCACCCGGGGCGGCCATCAATCGGCGGCAAGCGCGGTTTCATGCGGGCCGTTGGCACCCGCGGCGGTGGCGGCGAGTTCTTCGCGGATGATCGCGGCGATAAGCTGCACGTCCGCCGGCGTGAATGTCAGGGGCAGGCGCATGTCGATCAGACCCGCCAGGATGCGGTCGGTCTGCGGCAGGTGCTGGGCCCCGGCATAGCGCCAGCTGTCATGGCGCGAGGTGAAGCCGGTGGGTTCGGGGTGGCCGAACCATTTCAGTTCGACCCCGCGCTGGGCGGCGCGGGCAAGGAAGGTCTGCACCCTTTGGGGCGGCCAGCCGGGCAGGAGGAACTGGAAGGACGAGGCGACATGGCTTTCCTCGGCCGGGCGCGGGATGAGCCTGAGGCCGTCCGTGCCGGTCAGCGCCGCCTCCATCGTCGCGTAAAGCGCGTTCCAGCGGGCGCATTGGGCCGCAAGGTCGGCCAGTTGCGGGCGCAGGATCGCGGCGCGCAGGTTGTCCATCCGGCCCGAGACATTGGGCGTGACCAGCCGCACTCGGTCAAAGGCTTCGGCCGGGGGGGCCGCGCGGTGGCGCCCGTAAAGCATGTAACTGCCCGACAGGATCACCGCGCGCGCCATGAGATCGGGATCGTCCGAGACGATCAGACCGCCTTCGCCGGAATTCATGTGCTTGTAGGTCTGGGTCGAATAGCAGCCGGCGATACCGTGCCGCCCCGAGGGCGTGCCGCGCCATGCGGCACCCATCGTATGGGCGCAATCCTCGATCACCGGAACCCCGGCGGCATCGCAGATCGCCATCAGCCGGTCCATGTCGCAGATATGGCCGCGCATGTGGCTGAGCAAAAGCGCCCTCGCGCCGGCAAGCTTGGCCTGAAGATCCGCCATGTCGATGGTCAGATCCTCGGTCGTTTCGACAAAGACCGGGGAAGCGCCAAGGGCGGCGATGGCGCCGGGCACCGGGGCAAGGGTGAAGGCATTGGTCAGCACATGGTCGCCGGGGCCGATCCCGATGGCGCGCAGCGCGGCGCCAAGGGCGTAGCCGCCCGAGGCCACGGCAAGGCAGTATTTCGCACCGGTGAAGCGCGCGAATTCCTCTTCCAGAAGGGCGGTTTCGGCGATCTCTCCGGGCGCGGTGTTGTAGCGGTGCAGGCGGCCGTGGCGGAGAACGTTCAGCGCGGCCTCGATCCCGGCCTCGGGGATCGGTTCCTGCTGGGTAAAGCTGCCGGTGAAATTCCCTGTCATGGCCGAACCTTCCCGCGACGGCATGGCCGCGTCAATCGTGAATGCGCGTCAGGCGATCAGCCGTTCGACCGTGGCGCAAAGATCGGAAAACCGGTCGATGGTGGCCTCGGGCGCGAAGTCGGTCACGCCGTGGCCGGCCGGGCCGAAGGTGACAAGGACCGATGGCACGCCGGCGGCCCGCGCCGTCCGGCGGTCGGTGTCGGTATCGCCGACCAGAAGCGAGGCGCCGACGCGCCCGCCCGCGCGTTCGACCGAAAGCCGGTAGGGGGCCGGGTCCGGCTTGCGCACGGGCAGCGTATCTGCCCCGACAAGCGAGGCGAAAAGGTCGCGCACCCCGAGCCGGGTCATCAGGATCTCGGCCAGACGTTCGGGTTTGTTGGTGCAGATGCCGGTCCGGTAGCCCCCCGCGCGCAACGCCTCTACCGCCTCTGCCGCGCCGGGGTACAGCCGGGTTTCGCGGTCGATGCCGTCTTCATAGGCGGCCAGAAGGATGGGATAGTGGCGGTCGACCTCGGCCTCATCCGCCCTGCCCAGCCGCGAAAACCCCAGCCGCAGCATCGCCCGCCCGCCGTGAAAGGCGGTCAGCGCGTCGCGGTCAGGGTCCAGAAGATCGCCTTCGCCAAGCCGGCGAAAACAGGCATTCGCGGCGGCGATCAGGTCGGCGGAGGTATCGGCAAGCGTACCGTCAAGGTCGAAAATCACCGTTTTCATGTGAAACTATCCCTGTAACCTGATGTAAACAGTTGTGATCCCGCGCCACTTGCGGCTTTCGGGGCCATGGTTAAAACGGGCGGCACGCGAAGGAAAGCAGCATTCATGGCCACAGCACTTGTCATTCTCGCCGCCGGACAGGGCACAAGGATGAATTCCGACCTGCCCAAGGTGTTGCACCGGGTCGGGGGGGCGCCGGTCCTTGCCCATGCGATGCGGGCGGGTGCCGCGCTGGCGCCCGAGCGCATGATCGTCGTGACCGGGCATGAGGGCGGGGCCGTCGCCGCCGCCGCCCGCGAGGTCGATGAAGAGGTTGTCATCGTCGAGCAGGCCGAACAGCTTGGCACCGGACATGCCGTCGCGCAGGCCCTGCCCGCGCTGGAGGGGTTCACCGGCAAGGTGCTGGTGCTTTATGCCGACACGCCGCTGATCCGGCCCGAGACGCTGGAGGCGCTTGCCGCGTCGCCCGCGGATGTCACCGTGCTGGGGTTCGAAGCCGCCAATCCGCGCCGCTACGGGCGTCTGATCCTGAAGGGCGAGATGCTGGAGCGGATCGTCGAATTCAAGGATGCGTCCGAGGCCGAGCGCGCCGTTACCCTGTGCAATGCCGGGCTGATGGCAATCGGGTCGGATGTGCTTTCGCAGATGCTTGCGAAGCTGTCGAATGCCAATGCTTCGGGCGAATATTACCTGACGGACCTTGTCGCGATGGCCCGCGCGGCGGGGCGCAGCGCGGCCGTCGTCACCTGCAACGAGGGCGAGAGCCTTGGCGTCGATACCCGCGTGCAACTGGCGCAGGCCGAGGCCAGTTTTCAGGCCCGCGCCCGCGCCGAGGCGCAGGAAAACGGCGTGACGATGACGGCGCCCGAAACCGTCTACTTCGCCTGGGACACCGTTATCGGCCGCGACACGGTGATTGAACCGAATGTCGTCTTCGGCCCCGGCGTCACGGTGGAAAGCGGCGCCGAAATCCGTGCCTTCTGTCATCTGGAAGGCTGCCACATCTCGCGCGGCGGGCGCGTCGGCCCCTTTGCCCGTCTGCGCCCCGGCGCGGAACTGGCCGAGGATGTCCATGTCGGCAATTTCGTCGAGATCAAGAACGCGATCCTTGATGAGGGCGTGAAGGTCGGCCACCTGACCTATCTTGGCGACGCGCAGGTCGGCGAGCACACGAATATCGGCGCGGGCACCGTGACCTGCAACTATGACGGCGTGATGAAGCACCGGACCGAGATCGGCAAACGCGCCTTCATCGGTTCGGACACGATGCTGGTCGCGCCGGTCCGTATCGGCGACGGCGCGCTGACGGGGTCCGGTTCCGTCATCACCCAGGACGTGCCGGCAGGGGCCGTCGCGCTGGCCCGCGCCCGCCAGGAGAACAAGCCGGGGCTGGCGGCCAAGATGTTCGACAAGTTAAAAGCCATAAAGGCCAAACGACAGAATGAGGCATCATAATGTGCGGTATTGTCGGGGTTCTGGGCAGCCATGAGGTTGCCCCCTTGCTGGTGGAATCGCTGAAACGGCTGGAATACCGGGGCTATGATTCCGCCGGGATCGCGACCGTGAACAACGGCCGCCTCGACCGCCGCCGCGCCGTTGGCAAGCTGGTGAACCTTTCGGATCTTCTGGTGCATGACCCGCTTGCGGGCAAGGCCGGCATCGGTCACACGCGCTGGGCCACCCATGGCGCGGCGACGGTGGTGAACGCGCATCCCCACCGCTCGGGCCCGGTCGCCGTCGTGCATAACGGCATCATCGAGAATTTCCGCGAACTGCGCGCCCGGCTTGCCGCAAACGGCCTGGCCGCCGAGACCGAGACCGATACCGAAACCGTGGCCCTGCTTGCACGGCAATATATCGATCAGGGCCTGTCGCCCCGGGACGCCGCGCGCGAAACGCTGGCGCATCTGGAAGGCGCCTTCGCGCTTCTCTTCCTCTTTGACGGCGAGGAGGATCTGATGATCGCGGCGCGCAAGGGCTCGCCCCTTGCCATCGGCCATGGCGACGGCGAGATGTTCGTCGGCTCGGATGCGATCGCGCTTGCGCCGATGACCGACCGCATCACCTATCTCGAAGAGGGCGATTATGCCTTCGTCACCCGCGAAGGGGTCGAGATTTTCGATGCCGGGGGACGAAGGGCCAATCGCGAGTTGCAGAAGATCCAGCTTGACGCGACCCGGATCGAAAAGGCCGGCTACAAGCACTTCATGGCCAAGGAGATCGCCGAACAGCCGATCGTCCTTGCTGACGCGCTGGCGCATTATATCCGGGGCGGCGCGGTCAATCTTCCCGGCGCGCTGGATTTCAGCGACCTCGATCGCCTGACACTGGTCGCCTGCGGCACGGCCTCTTACGCCTGCATGACCGCGAAATACTGGTTCGAAAGCATCGCCGGCCTGCCCTGCGAGGTCGATATCGGCAGCGAATTCCGCTATCGCGAACCGCCCCTGCCGAAAAACTCCTTTGCGATCTTCGTCAGCCAGTCGGGCGAAACCGCCGATACGCTGGCCGCGCTGCGCTATGCATCCGGTAAGGTCGGCAAGATCGTTTCGGTCGTGAACGTGCCCACGTCTTCCATCGCGCGCGAAAGCGATGTCGCGCTGCCGATCCTTGCCGGGGTCGAGGTCGGCGTCGCCTCCACCAAGGCGTTCACCTGCCAGTTGACCGTGCTTCTCCTCATGGCGCTGAAGGCCGGGCATGACCGCGGCCGCCTTTCGGATGAGGCGTTGAGATCGCACCTCGTGGCGCTGCGGCTTCTGCCCGGGCTGATGAACCAGACCCTGACCCGCGAAGCCGCGATTTCGTCCATCGCCGCCGCGATGGCCGAGGCGCAGGATGTCCTGTTCCTCGGGCGCGGGCCGATGTTTCCCCTGGCGCTGGAGGGCGCGCTTAAACTCAAGGAAATCAGCTATATACACGCCGAAGGTTATGCATCGGGTGAACTGAAGCACGGCCCCATCGCCCTGATCGACAAGGTGGTTCCGGTGGTCGTTCTCGCCCCCCGCGACGCGCTTTTCGACAAGACGGTCTCAAATATGCAAGAGGTGATGGCCCGCCACGGAAAAGTGGTGCTGATCACCGATCCGGCGGGCGCGGAAGAGGCCGGCACCGGCACGTGGAAAACCCTGACACTGCCCGAAGTCTCGCCGCTTTTCGCCCCGATCCTTTACGCCCTGCCGGCCCAGCTTCTGGCCTATCACGCGGCCGTGGCCAAGGGCACCGATGTCGATCAGCCGCGCAACCTTGCCAAATCGGTGACGGTGGAGTGACCCTCGACGACGCGCTGGCAGAGCTCATGGCCGGGGCCGAACCCGGCCGCGCCGGGGCGATGGCCGCCTATCACAAACAGTCGCGCCGGGTACTGGGCATTCCCAATCCCTTTCTCAACGATCTCGCAAAAGGCTGGCGCCAGCGCCTCGCCGTGCAGGAACGCGTCGCACTGGCCGACGCACTCTGGCAAAGCGACATATTCGAGGCCCGGCTCGCCGCTGCCAAACTGCTGACCCAGGCCCGCATCCCGGATGACACGGCGGTCTGGGGTCTCATCGCCTCATGGGTCCCGGAGTTTGACAGCTGGGCCATCGCCGATCATGCCTGCAATGCCGGCGCGCGCCGCCTTGCCGCCGATCCGCGCCGCATCGACACGGTCGAACCCTGGATCCGTTCCGCTCACATGTGGACCCGGCGCGCGGCGCTGGTCATCACGTTGCCCTGGACGAAACAGAACCACCCCGGTGCCGGCGATCTCGCGATCCGCGACCGGGTTCTCGGCTGGGCGGCCACCCTTGCCGATGACCGTAACCGGTTCATCCAGAAGGCGATCGGCTGGTGGCTGCGCGATCTTTCAAGGCACGATCCGGACCGCACAAGGGCCTTTCTCGCGCGGCATGGCGCAAGGCTGAAACCCTTCGCGGCGAGGGAAGCCGCAAGACATCTTGACTGATCTTCTTCATTGCCGAAATACCCCGGGGTCCGGGGCAGCGCCCCGGAGGCTGCCCCCCACGCTTTGCCTCCCACGCTTTACCCCCCCAAGCTTTACCCTTGCCGCGCCGCCTCATGGCACCTAGATTCACGCGATGACCCCGCTGATCGATCCCTTCGCCCGCCCGATCACTTACCTGCGCGTCTCGGTGACGGATCGCTGCGATTTCCGCTGCACCTATTGCATGTCCGAACATATGCAGTTCTTGCCGAAAAAGGATCTTCTGACGCTCGAGGAACTCGACCGGCTCTGCTCGGCCTTCATCCGGCTCGGGGTCGAAAAACTTCGCATCACCGGGGGCGAACCCCTGGTCCGGCGCGACATCATGGCGTTCTTCCGTGGCATTTCGGGCCATCTTGGCACCGGCGCGCTCAAGGAACTGACCCTGACGACCAACGGCTCGCAGCTCGCGCGCTTTGCCGATGATCTTGCGTCCTGTGGCATCCGCCGCATCAACGTGTCGCTCGACACGCTCGATCCGGCGAAATTCCAGGCCATCACCCGATGGGGGCGGCTGGCGCAGGTGCTCGACGGTATCGCTGCCGCCAAGGCCGCCGGGATGCGGGTCAAGATCAACACCGTAGCGCTGAAGGGCTTCAACGAGGACGAGCTTTTCCACCTTGCCGACTGGTGCGCCACTGAGGGCCATGACCTGACCTTCATCGAGGTGATGCCCATGGGCGAGATGGGCGAGGAGATGCGGCTTGACCAGTACTGGCCGCTGAAGGACCTGCGCGCAAGGCTTGCCGAACGCTTCACGCTGACCGATCTTTCCGAACGCAGCGGAGGCCCCGCGCGCTATGTCCGGCTGGAAGAAACCGGGCAGAAGATCGGGTTCATCACGCCGCTCAGCCATAATTTCTGCGAAAGCTGCA
>JAGRDO010000173.1:264-1605 GCA_020447005.1 Paracoccaceae bacterium | reverse complement strand
CGTCGGTCGCGTCGCGGCTCTCGATGCCCAGGTCGTAGTACTTCAGGTCGATGTCCAGATACGGCAGGATCAGCTGCTGCTTGCTGAAGTCCCAGATGATCCGGGTCATCTCGTCGCCGTCAAGCTCGACGACGGGGTTGGCTACCTTGATCTTCGACATGTTCTTCTCCGCTGGCATGACTCGTTGCCGGTGGCATAGCGGAAAAAACATCCCAGGGGAAGACGGTATGCGACGGTATACAGCAATCGTCCGCCCGTCCCGCCCCGGTCCTAGCGTCCGAAATAGCCACCGAGCCGCGATTGCACGAAGGCCCAGAGTGCCGGGGCGCCGCGCGCGACCTTCTGGCCCACGCGTTCCTGCAACTGGTCATAGGTGACATTGTATTCGCGCCAGGTGCCGCCGCCCGAGGCGATGTTGTGCAGGACAGGCTGCACGCGGTCCAGCGATTTGGCGAAGACGGCGTCCGGTGTCTCGGCCTCCTCGAACTCTTCCCAGAGCGCGCGCAGGGGCGGGCCGATATCGCCGGGCAGCAGGCCGAAGATGCGGTCCGCGGCCGCGGCCTCGGCGGCGGCGGTCGCGGGTGAGGCATGGGCCGCGCCATTGGCAGAGTGGATCGGCACGTCGCCGGCGTCGATCTCGACCAGATCGTGCAGGATCAGCATGCGGATGACCCGGTCGATATTCACGCCGGGTCCGGCCTGATCGGCCAGCACCATGGCGTAAAGCGCAAGGTGCCAGCTGTGTTCACCGGAATTTTCGCGCCGCGACCCATCGGCAAGCGATGTCGCGCGGAGCACCTGCTTGAGCCGGTCTGCCTCCATCAGGAAGGCAAATTGCGCCTCGAGCCTTTCGGTCATGCCTTTGGCGGCCGCGCGCTTCGCGCGCGCGCCAGCCGGGCATCGAGGAATTCGCGCGCCTTGGTATCGGCCCTTTGGGCCCGGATCGCGGCCATATAGGCCTCGGTCAGGGCCGAAGAGGCGGCCTCGACGATCTTGTTGACCTCATTCACGATGCTGTCGTCGCCGGTTTCGGCAACGGCCTTGAGCACATCCTCGGCCAGTCTGATGCCAAGTTCTTCCGTCGATGGCATGGGCTTACCGCGTCTGTTCGCCAAGGCGGCGGCGGACATAGTCCTGAACCGTCCCGATCATCGGCGCCATGTGGTCTTCGTCATGTTCAAAGAAATGACCCGCCCCCTCGATCTGTTCATGGCTGACGGTGATGCCCTTCTGTTCGCGCAGCTTGCCGACGAGGGTCGCCGTGTCCTTCGGCGGCGCGACGCGGTCCGCCGTGCCATTGATGATCAGGCCGGAGGAGGGGCAGGGGGCAAGGAAGGAAAA
>JAGRDO010000173.1:0-200 GCA_020447005.1 Paracoccaceae bacterium | reverse complement strand
CCGATCCAGGCGCCGAAGGAAAACCCCGCGACCCAGCAATGCTTGGAATTGGGGTTCATGGCCTGCAGGTAATCGAGCGCCGAGGCGGCATCGGAAAGTTCGCCGATGCCCTGATCGTATTCGCCCTGGGAACGGCCAACCCCGCGGAAATTGAACCGCAGCACGGTAAAGCCCATGTTGTAGAATGCGTAATGCAGGTT
>JAGRDO010000172.1 GCA_020447005.1 Paracoccaceae bacterium | reverse complement strand
CTGCGCGTCATCCTGACGATCGTCCTCGCCGGCGCGGCGGAAGCGCCAGGACGGGACCTTGCCGAGGACGCCGTTGCATCGGCGCTGCAGCACGTCGCCGATGATGTCCTCGGATACGAAAATCCGTTTCAGCGCATCAGTGAGGACCGCGTAGGTCGGGTCGTCCTTCGGCGGAAGCGGCGCCAGGAAACCGGTCCCAGACTGCCAGTGATCGGCCGGAGTGTCGTCGTCCGGGTCGTCGTTGGCGCCGGCGTACTTCATGTTTTCCGACAGCCACGACGGAACGGAGGCGTCGACGTAATGATGTGCCTTTTCCGCGTCGATCTGGTCGAAAGGTGTTCCGATTGAAGGCATTTCAGTATCCGTAAGGCGTTGTGTTGCTGGATGTCGCTTTTTTCGTGTTTCGGCCGGCGCGCATCGTCAGGCGGTGTATTGCCTGGACGAGCGCGTCGTTCAGGTCGTTGTGTGACCCGTTCGGGAACTTCAATATCCCCTGCTTTTCATCGTCGAGTAGTTTCGGCAGCAGATGCCGCGCGATGCGGACCTTGCCGGCCTCCGCCATCGGCGCAGCGAGGGACGTTCGCGCGATCTTGTCGCCGCCGCCAGGGACAGAAACTTCGACAGCCGCGATGCCGCGACGCTTGAGCGTCTGCGCAATCGACTTGCCGGACGCCTTGCGCTCGATGTAATGCGCGCCGCCGAGCGCGAGCATCCAGGACTCAGCGTCCGGCGTTTCGAGCCATCGCCAGTCGAGGTCGGTCACGTAGATCGTCCCCTCGGCATCCTGGCCGGCCTCGACAAACGCCGTCGCGCTGTTCTTCTCGTCGTCCGTGTACGCGGTATCCCAGTCCCGCGCAACGTCGCGCAGGCCCTTCGGGGCGACGTCGAACGCCGTGTCGACGAACCATTGCCGCTGCCATAGCGCGCCCTCGATCGGGCTCGGGTTCTGCTGGTACAGCGCGGACCAGAAATACGGGTCCTTCCGCTTGATCTTCGATAGCGCATCGAGGTCGTAGCGCGGCGGACATAGCGCCGCGCCGGCCTCGCGTCTGTCGTCGATGACGGTGCAGCACTCCGGGAACGAGCGTGGATCCGTTTCCTTGATCGCCGGCATGTTGACGACGTGCCACGGCTCCGGGTCGTCCTCGAGTTGGTCCAGGATCCGGCCCGACAGATCGTCCTCGTGCCAGCGGGTCTGAACTACGATGCGCGCCGCGCCAGGCTCCTGGCGCGTCAGCCAGGTCGAATTCCACCAGTCCCAGTGTTTGTTCCGGATGATGCGGCTTGCCGCCTCTTCCGCGTTCTTTACCGGGTCGTCGATGATGCCGTAATGGAATCCCTTGCCGGTGGCCGGACCGCCGACACCGGTTGCCCAGAGCCCGCCTCCGGATCCAGTCTCCCAGTGTTTGATTGCGCCGGCGTCCTCCTTCACGGCGCCGCCGGCCGTACGGTAGTTGTCGCGCGCGTTCCGGCTGAACGTGTAGGCCAGCTCGGCGGCGTAGCTGCTGATCGCGACCCACTTCTCCGGCTGCGTGTACAGCAGGTAGGCCGTGAACATGCGGGAAACAAGTTCCGATTTCCCGTGGCGCGGCGGCATGAAGACCATGAGGTTCAGGATCTCGCCGTCGGCCACGCGTTGCAGCGCGTCGATCAGGTCGATGACGTGATCGTAGAACACGTATCGAGGGTTTATCCGCTCGATGAAAGCACGAAAAGAAAGAACAGCCGGCGCGGCGTCGGAAATAACGGGGGCCGTATCTGGGTTAAGTTCGTCCGACAGTCTGTGAAGCAGCGAGTCCAGCAATGTCGGCCGAGATGGCCCGTAATGCGTCAACGTCTGTAACATGCCGCTTAACCGTGTCAATCACCGCCGCGAGCATATTCACCGCCTGCGACGTCGTAAGAGTCTGCTGCAACTGGACCTGTCGCTTCGCCTCGGACTCGACCATCTTCCGGCGTTGTTCTAGCACGGAATAGACCTCCTGCCACTTCTGCCAGTCCTCTGCGCCCTGTTCGATCAGGAATTCCATTTCGACGAGCGCGACCTGCTTCTTGGCCGGGTCGTTTGACTTCGTGTAGTAATTGAACGCGCGGCGAAGTGATCCGAATATAGTCCCCGTCGAGTCCTGCGTGATCTCTGACAGGACTTCGCCTAGTCGTGAATCGATCAGGGCGATGTCCCGGCCAAGCTGTACCAGGTCGGCATCGGCTAGCGCTTCCTCGAACCGACTACTCATGCGCGTTGGAAGGTCCTTGCTGTACCTTCCATGCTTAATATTGGGAGACCCGATGCCTATCGGGGATTTACCCCCGTGCAAGTTGCAGCGCCCATTCCTCATCGGCGCCTTTCTGCACTTCTTTCCGCTCCGGGTTTTGGCTCCACAAAAATCCTTCATGGGGTTATCGCTCCTCCATGGGGTATTTCTGGTTCTTCGGCATAGGGATTCACGCTTGGCGCAACGTAGTCAGCGCGCTTGCCCGGCATGATTCCGTATCCGTATCGGAGCATGTTTTCAATAGCTGTGCGGGTCTGCTCGGCCGCCGTTTTATATACATGCTCCATTGCCTCCCACGCACCATCATCCTGAACAAGATGGCGAATGGACCGCCTATACGTATCGAACGGCGCGTGTAAGATGTGCGACAGCTCATGCCTTAGCGTGGACAATACATCGGCCTCATCCTTGCATCGTGTGTAATCTATCGTGATGCTGGCCCTAGAGTAGGAGTGATCTGCGACACATACCGCGTGGTCACCATCTTCCAGTACATCGAGAGTTGTTTCGATCTCCCATTTCTGGAGTTGCATATCCCACACCATAAACCGGATATGTTCGTCTATGATGCGCTTTACTTCGCTCTTGTCCATCAGGCCTTATTGTCCAGGTACAGGTTATCAGGGACCCAGTGATTGTCCTGTATGAGCCGGAACGTCTTGACAACTGCGAACCCGACGATCTTTACGTGCTCAAAGCGAATACCATATTCGGACGCATTGAGCCGCCTCATCACCTCTCGCTCCATGGATTCCGGGTGGCATTCCTCGATGCTGCTCGAATACACATACTCGGAGATAGCGCCCTGAACAATGTTGCAGATCGTCGACTCGGGATTAGCCAGTGCGTGATACAGTCGCTGTAGGTCGTCGATAGAATACCCGACAGAGGCTACTACCGTGAGGGTCTTTCCGTCCCTTGTCGAAACGGTTTGTGGTGAAATGCTCACCATCCTCATGCGGGTTGTCTGGATGTAGGCCGAGTCGAAGAACGGTATCCTTACATGCATACCGGGACCGAGCACTTTTTCGTGCTTACCGAGGCGTATGCGGACGCCGGCCTCCCACGGAAGTACAATGATCCACCACTTAAAAAGCTGGCTAATGTACTCTATTAGCTCGCGTATCGTGTTCATTTAGTAGCCTCTACTATGAAGGTGCCATGCTTTCGGCAGTACGCACTTAATTCTCTACCGTCCGAAAACTCAACCAGAAGGTCTCCACATTCAGGGCACTCATGTGCGAATCCTGTAAGCCACATCGTAACGGCACTCCCGCCCCTTTTCC
>JAGRDO010000171.1 GCA_020447005.1 Paracoccaceae bacterium | reverse complement strand
ATTGAGGCGTGTTGCGAATGATCAGGCCAGGACCGCTGCGAAACCCGCGAGCGGCACCTTGAGTCAGCCTGAAACCTTCAGGTTCATCGATGCGCTTGTCGTCAGGTTGACGGGGGCGCCGGTCACGCCATCGAACACTCGAATGAGCGCGACGGCATAATCCGGATCGACGGTTCCGGCGTCCTTGTATTCGGTGAGGCGCGCGACCGGCCCGAGGCTGCCCGCTGTCGTTCCGACGATTTCAGCACTGCCTATAAAAGTATTGCTGTTGTTCCCCTCAAGCTGGACCGCAACCAGATTGTTGTTTGCGTCCGCCGGATAGAACACACCAGCGATCCCGCGCGGAGGCCGTTTCGGGTTTACCACCGGGCCGGAATTCTCAAGATCGACCAGGACATGAAAAGACCCATCGGGGAAATTGAACGCCCGGCTGGACGCTACAATCTTGAGGTCGAACACTTCGCATTTCCCGGAGCGCTCCGAACCGTAGCCGATTTGAAGGGCGCGATTTGAAATGCCATCGGACCCACCTGGCATGAACAGCGTCCCACTCAACTTGTAGACGTCATTGGCGGTATTCTCTCGCGCCAGCTGCGGCGGCGTTCCGAAATCGCCGCCCGCAATGAAGAAGATAGGCTCATCGCCGGAGATCTTCTTGACGTATGCCTCGACATACACCCAGTCGCCGCCGTAGAGCATAAGCGGGATGTTCAGCGTGTCCTGGTCGCCGGTCAGCTTGCTGTCGATGGTGATGATCCCATCCGTCGCCGTGATCGTGCTTCCCGCCGTGTTGATGTTCAGAACCGCGCCGGCAAGGTTCAAACATGGCTTGTAGACCGACCCGCCAGGCGTCCGTGGGCGGGCCATGATGCCCCAATCCGATTGGATCACCCGGATGCCCCGCTTGAGGTTCTTGTAGGCCCCCTCGTAGCCGTTCGTTGGCTTCCCGTAGACCTCGATCCCGAGCGCCCGCGCACTCGCGAAAATGCCGGGGGAAGCGTCCGCGGTTGCGTTTGAAACCGAGCAATACGTGCGCCCCCCGATGGCGGCGATGGTCGCCAGGTCGGATGGTTCCGCATCGATATAGCCGACACCGACCTTGGCATTCTGACTGCGCACATATTCGAGATTGGCGAAATTGTAGCTGATGAAGATCGCCTGGTCTTCCATGTTGCGCTCGACCACCATCGCCAAAATGGTGTCAATCTGCGATTCCGACATTGAGTACTTCAGTTCGAGATGAACCCGGCTGAATTTGCCGACGATTTCGTCCAAAGCATCCTGAAGGCGCGGTATCCGGCACCCGGCGAAGCGCGGCGCGAAGTGGCTTCCGCACTCGTAGGCGTCTGTCTGGAGCGTTGCGAGGGATATCGTGCTCACCTCACCGGTTTGCGACGTGGTGCGGTCCACCGACGAATCGTGCAGCAGCACGGGGATGTTGTCGCTGGTAAACTGGATATCCATCTCGATGCCATCGAACCCGGCGGCATAGGCCGCGCCGATACCGGCAAGGGTATTCTCAGGCGCGATATCCCGCGCCGTGCGATGCGCCAGCGTCGTGATGGCGGTGTCCGTAACGCGCCCGATGGTCGAAATGGCATCGTCGGCCTGATCCATCCATTCGACAATCTCGGCTTTCTTCGGCTTGTGGCTCGTGTCGTAAGTGTCGCCGTAATAGATTTCTGTCGGGGTCTTTGCCATGATTGCTCCATAGGTATTCCGGGGCCGAACACCCCGGTTTTTTGCCTCAGCCTGACGGTTTTTTCAGGGAACGTTGACCAGAGACGGGCCAGATCGCGGCCCGGCAACGCCGGATTGGTTGATCGGCTCGGCCCAATAGCGTTGCGCACCGGAACCGGGGGCAACGTCCGTCCATTCATCCGCATTCGACGGGATGCCGTATTCCGTCCGCACCAGCACCGCATCACCGAAATCCGTGCTGCCGGTAGACCGGTAAATCCTCGTCGCGAAGTAGTTTGCATCGTTCGGCGCGGTCAGCGTCACGTCCACATCCGCCCCGGCCAACGCCGCGTTGAAGGCTGCCAGCGCCGCAGGGGCAGTGCTGTTGGCGACAACCGAGATCGTGTTTGGCGTGTCCGGCTTCCATGCCCCGACACGTCGAGCCGGGGTCCGGTTTCTGACCTGGTACTCGTATTCCTGCCCATCGATAAGCCCGGTGATCCTCAGACTATTCTTGCCGTCCGCTGCCGAAACAACCTGCCAATCCGTCTCGCCCGTCGCGCGGATGTTGACCTGTTGCGAATAGCTCTCATCCGTAGCGGTCCAGCTGATATCTATCGCGCCGCCGTCCACCGTCACCGCGCCGATCCCCTCGACGTCCGGAATATCGTCGTTGCTCACGACGTCATTGTAGACCGGGCGGGCGGGTTCGGAGACGTCATCCGCGAAATCGGACGGGTCAACCGAAGTGGCCGTGACCGAAAAAACGCCAGTCGCTTCCCGCACCCATTCTCCGACCTCGAAATAGGCATCGACCCCCATTTCGCTGTGGATCACGCGGAAAAACCGCGAGGCAATCAACTCGTGACCGATCATCGGAACAGTTCCCTGAAGGCGATACTTCGCGTTCTTCATCCGCGCGAGCCGCCGGTTCAGCCGCGTGGCCTGGTTGTGATTTGTCACCAGGTAGAGCGGCGGCTCGTCCCGGATTGGCTTTGTAACCGAGCGGTGAACCCATGCACCAGAGGGTGTTTCGCGCCATGCGTTTTCGGGTTCCGTGTAGATCGCCGCAACCTCGTCTGGCACGGCACCGCCCCACCCGCCACTGCTCAACTCGAAGCGCGTGAAATCGTCAGCGGTCAGCGTGATCGTCGGCTCGATCCAGCGGCCAACGTAAAACCCCACCTTGCCGTCTGGCCGCTCGTACATGAAGGCATCACAGGCCCCCGCGAGTTGCGCCCGCTGGTCCTCGAATTCCTGCTCGTCAGAGATCGTGCCGTTGATCGTCCAGCGCGGCTGCATCTCGCCCTGCGCATTCATCACCAACCCATCGGACGCCCGCGCCTCGGTCTCGACAGACGGCCAATCGACTTCGCGCCCGAGAATTTCAGTCAGCCAGTAGGCGATCACCAACGCGGCGTTATTCGTATACTTGCGGGTGCCGTCGCGCGGATCAAATATCTGGTTGTTGCCGTCGATGACCGGGGCATAGGCCCATTCGCGCCCGCGCGGATAGATCAGGCTGAAGTTTTCCGGCGCGGGCCTCCATGCCGACACCACCGCGCCGGCCAGCCCGGCAAAATCATGTTCCTCCGTGATTTCAGGGAACATCAATACAAGCCCCGGGTCTGCGGTCTGGCCCGGGGCTCCGGTGAACGTATCGATGCGCCCGTTGTTCGACATGGGGTAAGTGTCGATATTCGACTCGAGAGGGTCCGTGCTGGACGTCAGCCAGGTCACCCGCTCGTCAAGCCAATGCTCGACAAAGCCCTCGATCTCATGCGCGGCAAGGATCGGAACATAGTAGCGGCGCAGGCTTTTGAAGCCGGTAAATCCGAGCGGCCCGCCCTTGCGAGTCCTGCCGAAAACCCACTCGGCATAGCTGATCGGCTGCGCATAGTTTGCCATGCGCGCCGCCGGTGGCGGCATGTTCGGCGATTTCTGCGCCAGCTTTGCGGCTATCGCGGAAAGGCCCACACTCAAAACCGTCTTGACCAGGAACCCGCCCCAGAACGTCCCGGCAAAGGCAGCCGCGGCCCCATAAGCCGCCGTTGCCGCAAGCGCCGATCCGCCGGCGATCCCGAGCAGCCCCGCCGTGAACGCAACAACGGGCGCGGCCTCGGCAGGTTTCGGCGTGAGCGCGGTTGTCGCGAGAAAGGCCGCGAACAGCGCGCTACGCTTCATATCCGACCCTCCAGATCGCCAGCACCTCGATCACCGCCGCCGGGTGCAGCGTTGTCGCGCCATGCGGCCCCTTGCAGCCCCACGCAGAACCAAGCCAGAGCGCGCCGCAGGGCGACACACGGCCGTCCGGCTCCGTCAATACGATCAACGCGATATCCCCCGGCAGCGGTTCACACACCCGCTCCAGCCCGCCAATCGTTGCAAGGCATTTCTCGACCGCTGCAACCGGGTCGCGCAAAAACCCTGTTTCGCGCTGGCAGCCGCCCCGGTTGTCATAAGTGCCCCGGATATCCGCCGCCGGATCTTGGCCGCGCACGGCCTTGATCCAGTCGGCCAGGACCATCATGCAATCGGTCTCGCCCCAGATGAACGGCAAGCCCATCCATCGGTGCATCTCGCGATAGAGCGGCGTCATCCGAAGAGGTTCTCTTCCCGAAAATCATTCGTCGGAATGAACTCGAGCGACGGATTCGCCCGACCGATCAGCTGCGCGTGGCCTGCGGTATTGAGAACCACCCGCCGCGCGCCGCGGCGGTTCTCCGTCCAGGCCTCGAAACCGACCGTCATCGATCTGTTCTGCGCCCCGCTGGCCGAAAAGGTGAGCGTCCGCATTACCCGCTGGGCAATCTGGATCGGCGGCAGGGTCGGCGCATAGAATTCTGCAATTGACCGGAGAGGCTGGACAAGAAACGCGATAGACCGCCCAGCGATGTATTCGACGCCGAGCTGCCGGACCTCTGCGATCAGGTTGGTAGAATTCGGGTCCTGGAAGAACTCGAGCGTGATAGTCCCTTCCGGCGCATCGCCATTGAGCGCCGACGACAGGCTGGAAACGCTGATAAGCTGCGACCCCCACCAGACACCGCCCGCCACGTCGATGAACTTGCCGTCCGTTCCGACCATGAATCGCTGCGGCCCATCCGGCGTGTCCATCTCGACCAGATCAAGCGCCCCGACAACGGTTTCGCGCGGGTCATATTGCGACGGGAAAAAGGTCATCTGTTGAGAACCTCACGAAATGACAGGCTGACCTGGCTGACGCGGCTTGCGGCATAGGTCGGGTTTCCCATCCCCTCCTCGGCTGCCTCGAATAGCCCACGGCCCTCCCAGTAGACCAGATCGCCATACCGGATTGTGCTACGCAGCGGCATCTGGATGTCGCAGTCGAAAATCCAGGTTCCAACCTGCCGGACGGCCGTGACCATGAACGGCCAATCATCGTGGCTCATGATCTGGCCAATATTCGGAGGGCCTCCTGGGGTCTCGCAATAGAGCCGGATCGTCGTCGCGCCAGGGTTCGCGGCCTTAACCGCAAAGGCGGCGAGGTCATTCTCGAACCCGGTGCCATCGTCAAACCAGATATCGCCATCGAACGGGATCGGCGCTGGCGTCCCGGCGGCGTAGTCAATAGCCGCAACGGGGTCCAGTATCCGAACTCGGTAAATGCCGACAAGCCCCTGCGCCCGCGCCCGTAGTGCGCGCCATTTGGCGATTTCGGAGTGGACCAGAACCATCGCAGGCTCGCCAACCCATCGCGGAAACGCGTTATAGGTTGTTCTGGTCACGCCCAAATTGGTATCGCCAGCAGATTGGCCGCGCCACTCTATATCCCAGTTCATGTTCAGTTTGCCGGCGAAATCCGGCGGTATGTCGATGATTGGCCGCTGCATGTTAGCCCCGCCGGTCCGCGTAGTTCTGGATGTTCTGGCCGGTGCGCCGGTCGCTCGCCCCGATCAATGCCGGGGCCGACCTCGCCACGACACCGCCGCTGATCCTTTCGACGGCAGCGCGCCAGTTGCCGTCCTGATCGACGTGAACCCTCACATCAACCATTCCGCCGCTTGCCCCCATGCCTCGAATGTCGTGGTTTGGGATGACTTGGGCGCCACGTGGAAGGCTGACGAGTTCCGGACCGCGCTCACCCACCCACGCCATCCCGCCGGGCGCATAGCTCGTCCCGGATGCGAAACCGGGGATACTCGAAAACAAGCCGCTCACCGCACTGTCCAGAAGCCGAGAGCCGACATTGCCAAGCAGATTGGCGAGGGCATCCTTGAAGTCCGCGCCCTGTATCAGCACGCTCTTGAACAGCCCCGAGATTTCATCGGACAAACTATCCGCGATTGATCCCATCACGCCACCGACCTGCGCGCCCGTAGACGCAAGCCCGTCGCCGAGGCCCAGCATGATGTTCGTGCCGATCTCCCGGAACACCTTGGACGGCGACTCGATCCCGAGCTTCGCCTTCACCCCGTCGACGATGCCGCCGGCAAAACCGGTGATGCTCTCCTTGACCTCGGTGTATTTCTCGATCAGCCCCTGCTTCAGCCCGTCGAGTATCTCTCGCCCTACCTGCACCATCTGCGCCGGCAATTCCTTGAACGCATCGACGATCTGCTCCGGAAGCCCCTTGATGTACTCCAGGGCATCGCGCCCGAACTGGATCACCGCGTCCTTTGCCGCGATGATTTCCGGACCGAACGCCACGATAGCGGCAGTCAACCCGGCAATTCCAGCGACAACCGCCGCGACCGGAGCCCCGATGGCCCCGATGCCGATGACGAGCAGCCCAAGAGCTGTCAGCACCGGACCTATGGCCGCCGCCAGAAGACCCATTTTCACGGCCATCTCCTTCGTGGCCGGGTCCAGTTCCTGAACCCATTTTATCGCTGACCTCAGTGCTTCGATGAGCGGCGGCAGGATTTCGATCAGCACCGCGCCGAATTCCTCCTTGAGATCGCCCCAGGCATTCGACAGGCTCTGAACCTTGCCGTCGAATGTCCCAGCAGCAGCAGCAGCCTGCCCACCGAACTGCTTAGCCAGTTCGTCCAGGATGAGGCCCTGCGCCGCCGCGACATCGCCCATCTCGACGAGGGTCTTGATCGTCTCCTTCTGGTCCTCCGTGAACTGGATTCCGCTCTCGTTGAGGGCCGAGATCCCCTTCACCGGGTCGTTCAATGCCTTCCCGACCTGCAGCGCGACCGACTTCAGATCCTTGTCCATCACCGTCGCCACATCCAGAATGGCCTGTTGCGCCCGCCCGAATTCTTCTCCGGCGATGTTTGTGAAGGTCAGAAGTTGCGCCGTTACATCCTGAAGGATCGCTTCGTCACCGAACTTCGATATCTCCTGCAGGCCGGACGCCATCTCCGCCAGCTCCCGGGCGGTAAGCCCTGCGGCCTCGCCGGTTGTCTTGACCCCCTGCTCGACCAGCGTCATTGCCGCCTCTTGCTCGGCGGCAAGGCGAACCATGTCCCGCCCGGCGATCACCAGGGGCGCGGTCACCGCCAGCGACATCACCGCTCCCGCGTTCCGCATCGCCCGGCCGGCATTCTGCAGGGACGATTGCGCCTGCTTCAGCCCCTTGCTGAACTGCGCGCTGTCCAGGCCGAGATTGACACGCAGGGCGCCAATGACAGATTGTGTCATGCATTACCTCAAGAGGGACGAAGGATGCGAATTCTTGCTTTTCTGATCGCCGTCGCGCCGGTAACGGCCCTGGCATGGACCGACCTGGAGCGCAGCAGCGCGGCGCAGACCCTCGGTGACGTTCTGGCCTCCGAGGAGCCATGCGGCCTGACGTATGATCAGGACGCGATCGGCGCGCACATCGATGCATCCGTGCCTGCCGATGACGCGGAATTCACCTCCATGCTCACGATGATGACCATGGGCGCCGCGCATCAGCTCGACCGCATGTCAGCCTCAGCGCTGACCGCTCATTGCCGCCAGATCGAACGTGTCGCCAAGTCATATGGGTTCATTCAGGCAGGCGATTGAGCGCCGCCTGTTCCGGAGGTCGCGAGCCCGATGAACCACGCCCGGACCCGCGCGTGATCGACATCCGCCTCAGCTTCGAGCTTTCCAGCCCCGCGCGCCGACCTGTACTCCGGCATCTTCTTCGGCGCATGGAATGCGAACGCAACCAGCCGGGCAAGCTCGAAATTCAGAACCCTTTGACGTTCGAATTCGGCCTCGTCGCGCTTTGCCTTGGCCCTCAGTATCCTGGCGATCTCCGAAAGGGTGAGCCCCCAGAACTGCCCGTAGTCGAACCCGGCTTCAAGCCAGGCATCTAGCCAGCCTTCGACCGGGTCTTCGTCGTCGGCTCGGTGGGGTTTTCGGAGACCTCGAAAGCCTTCCGCGCCGCTTCCGCCAGCAGATGCGCCGCCCGCGAAAGGCCGATCTCGTCGATCAGATCCCCGGCCTCGTCCTCGGTCATCTTTGGAGTAAGAGCAGACCAGAACAGACCGTGGATCAGCAGCATGCTCGGCGCGTCGCCTTCCATCTTCTGGAATGCGGAAATCACCCCTTCGCCGCGGGATTTTTCATAGGCCACCATTGCGTTGGTCGAAAAGGCAAGGGTGAATTCCCGTCCATTGACCTCGAACGAGACGCCCCGCATCAGCTGCCCTTGGTCCAGGTCGGTGCGCCAGTCATCCGCAGTTGCAGGTTGATGTTGACCGGTGCGCCGATATCGTTCGCCTCGAGCTCCGGGGTCGGGAAGGCGCGGAACTCGAACTTGTCGCCGCTCGTCGTCTGGCTCGGCTGCTTCTTGAGCGTGACGCGATAATAGATCGAATCCGCAGCCTCCTGGTCGGCGACCATGGCCTCGTATCCGTCCGCGGTGTAGCCCATCGGAACGGTGACCTCTCCCGCGTCCTTCAGGCCCTTGATGTATTCCCGAAACCCGTTCGGGCTATCGAGGCTGGTGACCTCCTGGTATTCGGTCGTCACGACAGGAATCGCGATGCCCTTGCATTCGGGAATGTCCGCCCAGGTGCTGCCATCCGTCGAACGCTCGACGGTTGCCCCGTATGCGATGATCTGTTCACTCATGGTTTCGCCTCGCGCTAAGTGATGTTGTAGACGACGAGAAAGTCGACAGAGACACGGAAAGGCCGGTCGGCCTCGTTCGTCCCGCCTTCGCGCCCGTCACGCGAATTCTCGAAAAACACGCCCTGGAAGGCGGTCTTCTCACCGTCCAGGGCGGATCGGACGGCACGGGAGAGAAGCTTGGCCCCCCCGTAGCTGTCCGCGTAGCAATCGACTTGCACCCGCGCCTGAGACAGAGTTTCGGGCGCGTTCAGATGATGCTCGTTCACGTCGCTGACCGTGTTCAGTACGATTGCCGGGAGCGGGGCACCCTGCGGGTGGGCGCCGAAGTTGACGCGCGATCCCACAACAGAAGAAACCGGCCCGCTGTTCAGCAACAGGCTGCGGAAAGTCTCCTCCATGATCTATCCCTTCGCGGCGAGCCGTGCCGCCTTGCGCCGGGCGCGCGCAACCGACTTTTCTATTTCCACCCGAATGGCGTCCTTGAGGCGCTCCAGCAGTGCCATCTTGTCCTGGTCCCATGCCGGCCTGGCGAACGGTTGCGGGTCCATCTTGAAGGTTCCGAACTCCACCAGATGCGGATGGGGCAGCTTCCCAGCACCGACGAACATCTCCACGGATGCCTTGTCATTTCGGAACATCTTGCGATGCATCGACGCCTGCCGCTTGGACAACTTCGTGCTGACCGCAATGCTTTGGCGAAGATCGCGCTCAGCGGAAGAGCCCTCCCGGTCCGGCGCCAGCGACTGCATCAGCGCGGCGAGCGGCTCGGCCGACTTCTTCAGGCTGCGGCGAAGCGCTGCCTTCCCGGCCGCCTTGCTGAGCTCGCCGAGTTTGGCGTCGAGTTCGGAAAGACCTTCGATCTTCACGGTCACCGTCATCGGTCCGCCCGCGCGCTCGCCGTGATTTCGATCCACTGCCTCCGGGCAATCTCCTTGATGCCGGAAATCTCGTAGGTCACGCCGTCGCAGACGAGCCGATCATTAGGCGTCAAGCCGCGCGAAAACGCAGAAGACCGAAGAACGAACCGCGCCGAAATGATCGCGGATACTTCGCCAGCCCGCCATCGCTCCGCGTCGGATACATCCTTCTTGCTGGCCCAGACCGGCGAACCGTGGCTCGCGAAAACCTCGACGCTGCCGAACCCGTCATCTGAAAGCGTAGCCCGCTGGAATTGCAACCGGCGATCAAGCCTGCCCGCGTTCATCCATACCACCCGACGCGCTCATTACCGATCAGGTGACCGACCGCACGTGGAACCTCCTTCAAGTCAACTTCCGAAAGCGCCTCGCGGCGCTCGTACCAATGCGCAACGGTCATCAGAAGCGCGTGGCGAATGCCTTCCGGCACATCGGTTTCGCCATCCCCGAACCCGGCGACATACGTTATCTTGAGCGCATCGGTGCGTGATGTTGCAGCCGGCCAAGCCGCGCCGGAAACCGGCCCCACCGTCGAAAAATCGCCACACGGGCGCACGTCAAAATCGGCAAGTGTAGCTGTCTGCAAGGTATCGTTCGCGTCGTAATACTGCACCGAAACAAGGGACTGCACCGGACCCATGCGCAAGCGGACGCGCCCGCTTTGGG
>JAGRDO010000170.1 GCA_020447005.1 Paracoccaceae bacterium | reverse complement strand
AGCTGCACATCCTGACCGGTCAAGATGCTCGTATTGCTGACGACGACGTCGGCGCCAGACGTGGCAACGGTCAGGCCGGTCACGGTCGGCGCGGTCGCGAGCGAGATCGCGGCGCCGTCGCCAGGCGCGGCAACGAGGCCCGGGAAGATGTCGATGTTCCCATCGCCGCCGGCGTAGGCTTTCGTAATCATGTACTCCTGCGTATCGCCGGCGAACGTGATGATGTCGCCGACGACGAACGTCCCGGCGCCGGTGTCGACCGGGATCGAGACGTCACCGACCGACGGCGTGCCGTTCGTCAGGTAGCCGGAGGCGGTCCCGCCTACGCGGTACAAACGCGCCTCGGCGGCGGCGCCATCGGCCAGGCCGGCAACGGTCAGCGGAACGCCGGAGACGGCGCCAGCGCCGGCGGACGGGATGCCCCAGCCGATCGTGAAGGTCGCGAGCGTTACCGCTCCGTCCGACGTGCGGAGGTCGAGCCGGTTGAACAGCCGGGTCGTGATCGTGGTCTGGATGTTGCGCACCTGCGCGCTTTTGGTTGCCATCGCGGTTTTATTCGGTGATGTTGGAAGGTCGTACGGGAATGAATCCGGGTTCGGCGCCGGCGTCGCCTGTCGTGATCGTCCGGACGTGCAGGTCGTCCCCGCTCGTTACCGGGTGCTTGAGGACATACGTTCCGGTCGCCGTCTTCGTCAGCTGGGCGCTCGTCCCGTACGTGTAGGTCGTGACCGCGCCGCCGACCGGCTGCACCTTGACAACGAGCGTCGACGGGTCGGTCAGTGTGCCGGCGGTGTTCTTCGTCAGGATGTCGATGACTGCCGTATCGCCTTCGTCGACGTAATAGCCGTCCGTGAGGATGTTCGGAATTTCTTCTGTCGTGCTGCTCATTGAACGAACGGCCGGGCCGTCATTGTGATTTGCATCAGGGGCTGCGCATTCATTTCTACATCGAATAAACCGCGTGCAGTCATGCCGATAGACACGAGCGGACGCACTGCCATTTCTATGTCTCGCGCTGTATTGTTTGGATCCGAATAGGCAGCGGCGAAAGAGTCGGGGCCGTCGGTTAAGGCCAGGTCAGCGGTAACAATAACCGACACGCCGGCCCCGACTTGATCCGCGCCGTCAGCAATCGCGGCGTCAGCCGATGCGATTACAGAACCTTCGGCAACTAACTGGTCTGCGCCGTCCGTGATGTCGGCCGATACACTGATCGAGTTTTGATCAATAGTTGCCGCAGCAGAGAATGCGTCCGCGCCATCGGTCGATGCGAGGTCGGCGGAAACGATAACGGATGCCGCGGCAGAGAATGCGTCCGCACCATCGGTCGATGCGAGGTCGGCGGAAACGATAACGGATGCCGCGGCAGAGAATGCGTCCGCGCCATCGGAAATTGCGGCGTCAGCCGTTACCGGATCGAGAGGAAACGAGAACCACGCGAGGTCTTTCGGTGCGTCCGGGCTGGCTATCGTCGTTCGGTTCGCCGTCGTCGGCGGGTAGTCCGACCAATGGTACACCGCGTCGGCGTTCGGCTCCGTGCCCCAGGTTTCGGTCCCGTCGCTGTTGATCGTCAGCGCCTGGATGGTCACGGTATCGACAGACGTGAACGAATCGCCGGGGCTTGCTACCGGCTTGGACCGTACGCCGGTGTTTGTCTGGAACCACCCCCCTACCATCGTCGTGCCGTCGCTGACCGCTACTAGCGGGTTGGTAAGGCTGCCGTAGCTCGTCTGGTTCGCCCCGTCCGCGTCGCGCCGGTAGATTACGGCGCTGTCGGTGTACCAGATGTAGGTGCCGTCGAAAAATACATATCCGAGGTTCCCGGTGGTCGTGAACAGGGAAGCGTGGGAGCCGCCGTCGATGTGATCGGTGTAACACGCTTTTGCGCTTCGGTCGGTGATATAGAGGAGGTCGTTGGCCTCGTCAATCGTCACGCCGAACGGGGTCGATACCGTGCTATTGATCGTCGTACGGTTCAGGCCGTACCTGTCGACGCGCACCAGCGGGCCGGCGGCGCGCTGGCACACGTATACCGTCTCGTTCGCCTGGTGGACGGCCACGCCCTGCACGTTCGCACTTGATCCCTGTCCAAATATCGCCACGACGGCGTCGGTCGCTCCGTCCTCCGACATGACGCGCAGCCCGCCATCGGTCTGGGTGCCTACATACACGCCGGCCGATGGCAGTGACGCGTCGGCAATGATGCATCCACAGTCGCCAGCCGTACCCAGGGACAGAACGTGAACCGTCATCACGCCGGCCGACTTGTTGTTGTATACCGCGACCTTGCCTGATGTGATGGGCGAGGCGTCGGTGTAGTCGATATGCCATGCCGCCGGCTCTGCGCCTGACGCTGGCCATATCTTGCCCAATACGTGCGCGCTGGAGTAGCGAAGGCGCATCCAGTACAGCGTATTGGTTGCCATACTGGACCCCAGGGCGCTGGCGTTGATGGCCCTCGACGCGTAGGTTCCGCTCGCTGCCTCGTTGAGCTGTAGCGTGGTGCCGCTGGCGACTACCAGGTTGTACTCTGTCTCCGCGCCCGTGCCGCCGGCCGACTGAATCGAGAGGCCGACAGGGTTTGCCGATACGTCGGTAAGCTCGAACAACATCAGGAGGTCGGGCGCGCTCGATGCGTCGCCAAGGTCCCAGCCTAGACGCGTACGCCCGCCGCCGCTGGCCTTTGTGATCGTGAGCGCCTTGCCTCCCTCGCTGTCGCCGTCCGTCACGATCTCGAATGTGGCGTTCGTACCGCCGCCCAGAACCGTGAACCCTGTCGGGGTCCCGGTGCCAAGGGATAGGCTTCCGAAGTTTTCGCGGTTACGCGCCACGGGCGGCAGCCGGCGTCAGATTGCCGGCGATAAAGACCGCCGCGGCAGACGCCGCCGGCGTGTCTTGTGTTCAAATTCGGGAAATGCACTCGGGGGATGTGCTCAACTGTGTAACTACACAGTTGCATGAATATACCGATTTCGGTCCCGATGTTCCAAAAACAAAGCGCCGACCCGTCCATGCCCGGGCCGGCGCCGCCGGCATGAGGCCGGACGATCCACCTTTTGTTCGCGGAGACGTGCAGCATGGTTTATGCAGAAATGCGGCACACACTTGGGCAGAAGCCCGCCCGCGCCACCTACGCGGGATGTCCGGCTGGCCCCACAACCGGCCGAACGCTCGTATTGTACGGGTTTCGATTTTCGCCGGAAACAGGCGCACAGAAACGGGACAGAATTGCAATAACTCCGGATCTGGGGTAACAAGGGAGCGCCCCGGCTCGTGCCGGATCGTTCCGACAGGCGCGCGGGGCGCGGGATGCTGCTGGGTGTGCTCCTCTGGCGCATCATGGGCCGATGGGAAGAGGAAAGGGCGCCGGCCTGCAAGCCTGCCGGCGCCCTGTCCAGTCACCCCGATCGAAGCACAAAATACGGACGGGGAACTATGCGCGCTCGTCGCAGATGCGGGTCTTTCGGGGTGTCACGTGCTCATGTGCTGGCCGGC
>JAGRDO010000169.1 GCA_020447005.1 Paracoccaceae bacterium | reverse complement strand
TCGGTCCCGAACAGGAACATCTGCGCCATCGGCGCGATCATGATCCGCGCACCATTCTGTTCGACGATCTCATCATGGGGTGCCGCCTCGGCCGCAAACTCCATGGTGTATTCCATCCCCGCGCAGCCCCCCTTCTTGATGCCGATTTTCAGCCCATAGGCGCCGTCGCGCGCCATCAGCCGCGCGATCTGCGAAACCGCGCGTTCGGTCAGGGTGACAGGGGTCTTGCCGGGAATGGCGAACATCGGGTGTCTCCGTCTTGCCAGCCAAATCTAAGGTGCCATCGCCTTTTCCACAAGCCGCGCCGGTGTGAAGCCTCGTGCCGGGGCCGCGAACTTGTGGCAGTATGGGCCGGCCGGATTTATTGATCATGAGGTTCATTTTGCGGAAACGTACATTCTTTGCATTCGCCGCCGTCGCCGCCTTGCCCGGGTGCGAGCTTGTGGAAATGTTTCTCGACGGGCTCGCCACGCTCAAGGCGCAACCGCAATTCGGCTATCTGAAATCCGAAGCCGTCGTCGGCGGCAGTGCCGGCGAGATAACGACGGAAGTGACGACAGGGGCCGTCACCCGGCCCGGCGAAGCGTTCCTTTTCGCGCCGGTCCGCCCGATTCCCGATCGCTACAACGATCCGCGCGCCCTCGTCTGGACCGCCGATGGCGAACGGCTCGCCGTCTCGGTGCATGAGGAGTTCTTTCAGGGGTTCGACGACTGGATCTTCGTCTATGACCGAAATCTGCATCAGCAGTTCTTCGGTTCCGACGACACGATGGGCACGGCCATGTCTCAAGGTTGCGCGCCGATCGACGCGGCGCGGGCGCAACCTGCGGCGGACGAGCTGATCGATGAAGGCGCGATTCCGGCGGGAAGCATCGCCAGGTTCCGTCCGGGGACCGGAGAGATTCAGGGGGCAACACTTCTGGGCTGGCTGAGTGACGATGCCTTCGTCATGACCCTCTTTCACGAACCCCTGACCTTTGCCGTCGCGCCGGATGGCAGCGAACACGATCTGTCGCCGCTGACCGGCACGCCCACGCTGGGGGAATTCGTCACGGTCGCGGCGACCTTCACCGAAGCGGGCGGCGCCTGGACGGCCGGCGACTGCTCGCTGACGATCCCCGCCATGCCGGCGCGCGTTCCGTCGGGTGCGGCGGTGACACTCGGGCCCGGGGGCGCGGTTCTGGCCGATGGCGTGGCGCTGGCCGACCAGAACGGCAACGCGATCACCGGGGCGGCCGCCGCCGACGGCAGCTATTGAAGCGGAAGACCGGGCAAGGCGGGCAGGGCGGACATCAGCCATTTCGTGGCATAGGCAAAGGTCAGCGCCCAGGCGAATGACGCCAGCGTGCCGATGATGACATATTCCCCCGCGCGCTGATCCTTCGATGTCGTCTCGAACCGCAGGACGGACTTGGCCGCGATCAGAAAGCCGATGCCGGCGGGCTGACCGACCAGCACGAAAAGAAAGATCAGCCCGCGTTCCAGAAGGCCGATCAGCTTGCCGCCATTGGCAAGCCCCTTGGGCAGGTCGACATCCCCCCAGGGCGACATCAGGAACCCGACGGCAAAGCCGCCGGCCCGCGTCGTCAGGATTGCACCCGCCACAAGGGCCATCAGCGACGGCAGAACCGTCACGCCCGCCCAAATCCCCCCCGGCCAGAGATCGGGACGCAGGATGGCAAGCGCGGCGATAAGCGCGACATGGGCGGCCTGATCGGCCAGAAACGCGGCCAGCCCGCCGGATGCGACGCGGGACTTGACGGCATCGGTCGCGGCATGGGCCAGCGCGAGGAGCAGAAGCTCCCACCTGTCCACGCGGCCAAGGGCGGCCTGCGCAAGAACCAGAACGATCAGCGCGTGCAGGACCAACACGGTCGGCCGCCGCTTGTTCCCCGCGATCCAGCCGGTCTGAAAGACGAAATCGGCCAGCACATGGGCGAAGAAGAGGGCGGCGAAGGTTTCGATCATGCGGGCCTCCCATCTGGTCGTTGCGGGTCTTCCCATGCATTGAGGAAACGGCGGATCGATGGCCATTTCGCCCCTGCCAACCGGTAGCTCAGGGCCTGTGGCGATATTCCCAGGGTCGCGGCGACAGCGCTTTGGGTCGGCGCTTGCGGGGACAGAACAAGGGCCATGGCCTCGGCCTGCTCGGCGGTCCAGCCCGTGATCCGATCCTCAAGCAGCCCTATGGTCGCCCTTGTGAGCCGATCTGCGCGAAACCCGGCCAGCCGCAACCGTTCACCGCGCTCCATTTCCGAAAGGGCGCGGCCGGAAACGGCAAAGGCCGCACCATGGGCATTGGACAGATCGGGGCCGGGAAGGCGGTCGACCGACCCCTCGCCAATGGCGATCCGGGTCGTCGGCAAGCCGGGATGGCCGGCGAGGCGGGCATAGGCAAAAAGCGCGGCCCGCAGCCCGAAATGCGCAACCGAGACATAGATCTGCCAGCCGTCGCCCCGGTGCCTGGTAAAGTAGGTATTTCCGACCGCAACGCGCTCGGTCAGATGCCAAGCGGCAATCTCTTGTGCGGTCTCCGACAGCACCTGCATCGCACGATCGGTCGCTTCCGGCCCTGCCTCGGTCGAACCTATGAGATCACCTGTCAGGACGGCAATGGTTGACATGCAAGCCTCTAAGCTTGATTTCCATGTATCAAGTTAAAAGGCTTGTTTTACAAAAAGTCAAGCCAAATAGCTTGATCACATGAAGCCGAGTTCGAGGCGCGCCTCGTCCGACATCATTTCCATGCCCCATTGCGGCTCGAACGTCATCTGGACATCGACCTGTTTCACCCCGTCAAGCGGTTCGACCGCGTCGGCCACCCAGCCGGGCATCTCACCCGCGACCGGGCAGCCGGGCGCGGTCAGGGTCATCGTGATGTTCACTTCATTTTCTGGCGAGATATCAATGGTGTAAATCAGGCCAAGGTCATAGATATTGACCGGAATTTCCGGGTCGAACACGGTGCGGCAGGCATCGACGACACTGTCATAAAGCGGATGCTCGGTGGTCGACGGCTTGATCAGCGGTGTGCCCTCGATCGGTTCCTTGGTCTCGACGGTCATTGCAGCCTCGGCGGTTTTTCCTGAGCGAATATATAGGGAATAGTAGGGGCGGCGTCCAGCCTCGGGCCTCATGACGCGATGCGGATTTCCATTGCCAGACCCGCCGGGCGGGATATCAATCGAACATGCGAAAGTGGAGGCAGCGATGAAAGACATCGTGAAGACGGAACGCTACCCTCTCGATGACATTGGCGGCGCGGCATGGCGTGGCCTCGTGGCGCAGGCCCGGGCCGATCTGGCGCGCCACGGGATGTATAACCTTTCCGATTTCCTCAGGGCCGATGCGCGCGAAAGGGCGGTCACGGAACTCGCCCCTAAGTTCGAGACCGAATCCTATGTCCACAAGCGCCGCCACAACATCTATTTTCGCCGCAACATCGAAGGCTTGCCGGCCGATCATCCCGCCCTTCGCGAGGTAGAGACGATCAACCGCACGCTTTGCGCCGACCAGATCGGCGGCGCGGTCGCCGCGATCTATCGCTGGGATGCCTTCACGGCCTTTCTTGCGGCGACCCTCGACAAACCGGTGCTCTACCCGATGGCCGATCCGCTCGCGGCCTGCAATGTCATGTGCTACGGCGAGGGTGAAGGGCTGAACTGGCATTTCGACCGTTCGGAATTCACCGTGACCCTGCTGCTGCAGGCGCCACTGGACGGCGGGGCCTTCGAATATCGCAGCGACCTGCGCTCGGACGGCGATCCGAACTATGACGGGGTGGCCCGGCTGCTGCGCAACGAGGATCCGGACAAGCGAAGCCTGACGCTGCAGGCGGGCACGCTGAATGTCTTTCGCGGCCGCAACACCGCCCATCGTGTCACGCCCGTCAGGGGCAAGCTGAACCGTATCATCGCGGTCCTGACCTATTTCGAACGGCCCGGTGTCCGGTTCACGGCGGAAGAGCAGATGGGGTTTTACGGGCGCACGGGCTGACCGCCCCCCCCCCCCCCCCCCCGGGGGGGGGTTTTTTTTTTTTTTTGGGGGCCTGGGCGCCCCCCCCCCGGGGGGGGGCGGGGG
>JAGRDO010000168.1:4959-5234 GCA_020447005.1 Paracoccaceae bacterium | reverse complement strand
CCGCATCACCCGCATCCACGGGCCCTTCGTGAGCGATGAAGAGGTCGAGGAGATCGTGACCCACCTGAAATCCTACGGGCCCCCCGAATACATGTCCGGCGTGGTCGAGGGCCCCGATGAGGACAAGGAAAGCGACATCGACCTTGTCCTCGGCCTCGGCGGCAACACGGACGGAGAAGACGCGCTCTACGATCAGGCCGTGCAGGTGGTGCTGCGCGACCGCAAGGTCTCGACGAGCTATATCCAGAGAAAGCTCGGCATCGGCTACAACAAGG
>JAGRDO010000168.1:344-4918 GCA_020447005.1 Paracoccaceae bacterium | reverse complement strand
CCAACCATGTCGGCAAGCGCGAGATTCTGGTGCCGGAGCAGTAGCGCCCGGACCACGCATCCCGGACCTGATCCTGGACCCCGCCGCCACCCACACGCCGCAGTCCCGGACCTGATCCGGGACCTCCCGCTCCCAACCCACACGCCGCAGTCCCGGACCTGATCCGGGACCTCTACCACGATTTCCGATTGAGACCCCGGATCAAGTCCGGGGCAGCGCCGACCCCACCCAAGTAGGGCGGGCTTCAGCCCGCCACCCGTCCCCAAAGCCCGCTCACCTCACATAGGGCAGCGCCCGACCCGGGCGGGCGCTGCCCGGCGTTGCCGCCGGGCTGGGGGAACGCTGATACATAGAGATTTGGTTTGGAAACGAGTTCGGAAATGAGTTTTATTCGGTTAGGTGCGGAACGACGTGACTGAACACCTTGACCAAGTAACTTACTTTTCAAGCCAGAAGGCACCGCGGCAATCGCAAGCAAGCGTAGGGTGGGTGCCAACCCGCCATACTGCTACTTCCCCTTCCCCAACTTGTAATCCCGAAACGCCCGCCGCCCCTCCAGCGCCTTCTTCTCTTCCGCCGCCTTTTCCCGCGCCTCGCGGGCTTCGGCCTCGGCGATGCCGGCGTCAAGGATTTCGCGGGCCAGCGCCTTCATCTCTTCCTCGTGGCTCGGGGTGTATTGCACCTCATCCGGGCCGGGTATCAGGCCCGCCAGCCGCGCGAGCATGAACGTGCGCAGGACCGCGTTGATCCGGGTCAGGTGGCCGCGCCCCATCGCGCGGAAGAAGGCCAGCACATCCTCGTCCAGCCTTATCGTCACCAGCCGCTTTTGCGGGATGGCCGGGCGGGTGGCGATCTCTCGCCATGCATGGGGGAGGCGCAGGCTGTCCTCCAGCCCCCAGCGCAGGTCCTCTTCCAGCCCCCGCATGGTCGTGGCCAACCCGTGATAGGCGGCCAGTTTCTCCCTCTCGGATTTCGTCTGTCTGGTCATGTCGGCCTCTGAACGCGGGGCCCCATCATGGAAGGGCGCGGTAAAAAGGCGGTTTCCCGCCCGCGCGCAGTTGTAGCTACGGAAAACCTACGAAGGTGTGACGGGGTTGTTATGGCATAACCACGCGGCCTGACCTATCTAGGGGCCATGATGAAACACGCATTCCTTGCCGCCTTCATGGCCCTCGCCGCCCTTCCGGCCCATGCCGAAAAGCTTTCGCTTGCCGCGATTTCGGCCTATCTCAACACCCTGACAACCGCCGAGGCGGAGTTCACCCAGTACAATGCCGATGGCACCCAGTCCGAAGGCCGCGTCTACATCCGCCGCCCCGGGCGGATGCGCTTCGAATACGCCCCTCCGGACCGGACGCTGGTGCTGGCTTCGGGCGGGCAGGTGGCGATCTTCGACGGCAAGACACGGCAGCCTCCGGAACAGTATCCGCTGTCGAAAACCCCGCTTAATCTGATACTTGCGGCGAAGGTCGATCTTACCCGGGCGAAGATGGTGGTGGGCCATGACGAGGCGGACGGCCTGACTGTCGTGACCGCGCAGGACCCCGATCACCCCGAATACGGCACCCTCGCGCTCGCGTTTTCAGATGCGCCGGTAAGCCTGCGCCAATGGGCGGTGACCGACCAGACCGGGGGCAGGACCATCGTCATCCTCGGCCCGCTTGCGACCGGAAAATCCTATGGCGCCTCGCTCTTCTCGATCCCCGACGAAGTGGCGCGAAGCACGCGCGAGCGATAGCGCCGCCTCAGTTCTTGCCGCAGGAAATCAGCTGCATCTGATACATCTGCGCCCGCGCCTCGACATCCGCCGCCACCCGCAACAGCCACGCCTTGCCGTTATGGCTGCCGCGACTATAGCCGGTCTGGCCTTCGTGATAGGCCAGATACTGGCTGGCCGCCGCCCATTTCGACAGGCCAAGCTTCTGTTCGCTCTGATCCATGTACCAGCCCATGAAATCGGTCGCATCCTCGATCTTGTTGCGGCGCGCGCCAAACCGTCCCGTGGCCCGGACGTAATCGTCCCAGGTCCCGTCGAGCGCCTGACTGTAGCCGAAGGCCGAACTCTGGCGGCCCATCGGAATGATGCCAAGCGCATAGCGATGCGGGGTCTTGGCGTTTCCGATGAATTTACTTTCCTGATATATCGTGGCCATCTGCACATGGACCGGCACGCCCCAGCGCTGTTCAGCCCGTTTCATCGCAGGAAGATAACGCGGCCGCTGGTCGAGGATCGAACAGGCATTGTCAAGGTTGCGCGGCGCTGACGTGTCGCCACCGCATGACACAAGCAGAAAAAGGGTCAACACCCAAAGGAACCTGTTCATAACTGCCTCGCTCGATATCGTTTTTTTTGCAGTTTACGAAAAAAGCCGCCGGGAGGAAATCACAATCCGGTCGGCGGACAGGTCGCGCCGGGCAGGGTTGCGGCCGCTACTGTGCAGTTTGGGTTTACGGACTGTTTCCGAACGAATCAGTCACGGACATGGACATGGGGCCCGTTCCGGGATTAATACTTGGGCAAGGGGCACGGGAAACATGCTGAAAACGCACGCCAAATACTATCTCGGTCAAGTGGTGCGTCACCGGAAGCACCCTTTCCGCGGTGTCGTGTTCGATGTCGACGCCAAGTTTTCGAACACCGACGAATGGTATGCCGCGATCCCCGAGGACAGCCGCCCCGCCAAGGAACAGCCCTTCTACCATCTTCTGGCCGAGAATGACGACAGCTACTATGTCGCCTATGTATCGGAGCAGAACCTTGTCGCCGATTACTCGGGCCAGCCTGTCGACCATCCCGACCTGCCCGATCTTTTCGGGGATTTTCAGGATGGCCACTATCCCTTGCACTTCCAGCTGAACTGAGCGTCCCGTACCTTCAGTAGCCCAGCGCGCAGCCATCCTTGCGCGGGTCGGAGGCGCCAACTAGCACACCACGCTGATCGTCGATCAGGATGGCCTGCCCGCCGCCCAGGGGGCTGTCGCAGATTTCGATGTAATGGCCGCGTGCGGACAGAGCCTTGGCCACTGACGGAGCTATGCCGCGTTCAAGACGCAGCACGCCATCTTCCGCCATGAAGCGCGGGGCGTCGATCGCCTCTTGCAGGTCCATGCCGAAGTCGCGAAGGTTTGTGATCACATGGGCATGGCCCATGGGCTGATACGATCCACCCATGACCCCGAAGGGCATCCAGTTGCCGTCGTCATGCCGCAGCAGTCCGGGTATGATGGTGTGCAGGGGGCGTTTGCCGCCGCCGGCCTCGTTTGGATGGCCGGGCTGAAGCGAAAACCCCGCGCCCCGGTTCTGGAACAGGATCCCGAACCGGTTCGAGGCGATGCCGGACCCGAAACCCCAATAGGTCGAATAGATCAGGGACACCGCCATGCGGTCACGATCGACGACACTCACATAGACCGTATCGCGGTGCAGCGCCCCGGTTGCGCGGGCCGGATGCCCGATCGCGCGGCCGGGGTCGATCAGCGCGGCAAGCTGGCTGGCCGTGTTGTCGGACAGCATATGGTCAAGCCTGCGTGTATGGTCGGGGTCCGCGATGAAGCGGTCCCTCGCGTCATAGGCCAGCTTCGCCGCCTCGGCCTGAAGATGCAGCCGCTCGGGTCCGAGCGGGTCCAGCGCCGCAAGGTCGAAATGGCCAAGGATCTTCAGCATGAGAATTGCCGTGGCACCCTGTCCGTTCGGCCGGTGTTCGTAAAGCTCCGCGCCGCGATACAGGCCAGATACCGGCTCGCCCCAGATGCATCTGGTGCGGGCAAAATCGTCAAGGCTATGGCTGCCCCCCAGTTCGGCGAGCGAACGGACCATGTCTTCCGCGACCTCGCCCTCATAGAACCCGGATCGGCCCTCGCGTGCGATACGGCGCAGGACTTCGGCCTGTCCCGGTGACCGGAAGATCTCGCCGGTCCGCAGCGCCCGCCCGTCGCGCAGATAAAGTTCCCGGGCCTTGCCCGAAAGCCGGTCCGCCTCCTCTGCCCAGTCGAAGGCGACACGCGGAGCGACGGGCACGCCTTCCTCGGCATAGCGGATCGCGGGGGCCAGCACCGCATCAAGGCCAAGCCTGCCGAATTTTTCCGAAAGCGCGCAGAACCCGTCGATCGCGCCAGGGATCGTGACCGAAGCAATGCTTTCGGTCCCGATTTCATCATGACCCGCGGCGCGCAGCGCCTCTGCCGACAGACCGGCCGGGGCGCGCCCCGATCCGTTCAGCGCGGTGATCTTGTCGCTGCCCGCGCGCTTTATCAGCGCAAAGCAATCACCGCCGATGCCGCAGCTTTGCGGTTCGGCAAAGCCAAGCAGGACGGCGGCCGCTATGGCCGCGTCGACCGCATTGCCGCCCGCCTGCAATATGTCCAGAGCCGTCTTCGCCGCCAACGGGTGCGACGTCGCGCAGGCCGCGTTGCTGGCATAAACGGGCGATCGCCCGGGGTGCTGAAAATCGCGCATCGATGTCTCCTCCGGGGCGAAGACTAGGCGCATTGATGCTGACAGGGAAAGCCCCATTCGTTCGGTTCGTACCGGTCGGGGGAGAAAGCTGCAAAGACCTCGGCGCCGCGCAATGGGT
>JAGRDO010000168.1:0-334 GCA_020447005.1 Paracoccaceae bacterium | reverse complement strand
TGTTGAACGCGACGCCGAGGGAAGCTCTTAGCAGCTACGAGTTCAATTTCACCTTGCAATACGGCTGGGTTGAGGAGTCATTGCGGCAAATTTGGGGCGAATTGAATGGCGGTTTTTGCCGGTGAAACCGCCGTTTTTGTGCCGGTCGCGAACCGGCCGGCGGCACGCGCGCCCCGTTCCGCAACCCGTCCCGCAAACCCGCGCCCGCAGCCGGTCCCGCGAACCCGCCCCCGCAGCCGGTCCCGCAAACCCGCCCCCCCAAACCCGCCCCCGCCGCCCGCCCCCCCCGCCCGCCCCGGCCGCCGGTCAGGCCGGCCCGCCCGGGTGCGCGGCC
>JAGRDO010000044.1:4595-25700 GCA_020447005.1 Paracoccaceae bacterium | reverse complement strand
GGCGATCCATCTTGAGGATCTGGAACGGCTGCTTGAGACCCATGAGCGGGCCGGCATCGCGCACGGGGCGCACATCGACCTGGCTGCCCGGCAGGAAGGCCACGGCACCGCCAAGATCGACGGTAAAGCCGCCCTTGACCCGGCCGAAGATCGCGCCTTCGACGCGCTCTTCCGCGGCATAGGCTTTTTCCAGACGGTCCCACGCCTCTTCGCGGCGGGCCTTTTCACGGCTGATGACGGCTTCGCCGCGCACGTTCTCGACCCGGTCGAGATAGACCTCGACCTCATCGCCGACGGCGATTTCGGCGGGCTCACCCGGGTTTGCGAATTCTTTAAGATCGATGCGGCCTTCCATCTTGTAGCCGACATCGATGATGGCCTGGCCCGCTTCGATCGCGATGACCTTGCCTTTGACAACCGAACCTTCTTCGGGGGTGTCGATCTCGAAGCTTTCTTTAAGGAGGGCTTCGAATTCCTCCATCGTCGCTTTAGCGCACATGCGTGTTCAGTTCCTTTATCTACATGTTTCTGGCCATGCGGTTGGCTCCGCCGGTCTCTGGTTTCGCGTCCCCGGGGCGGGCCTGGGACAAAGACAAAGGGTCGCAGCTTACGCCCGACCCTGCTCCATCCGTTTTTCTATGGCCTCGATCGCCTTATGGACGGCTGCGTCTATAGAGAGTTCCGTCGTATCTAGCAAGACCGCATCCGCGGCCGGCCTCAAAGGGGCGGTCGCCCGCTCCGCATCCCGTTTGTCGCGCTCGATCACCTCGGCCAGAACCAGTGCCTCGTCGCCGCCGACCTCCAGCCAGCGGCGGCGGGCGCGGACTTCGGGGCTGGCGGTGACGAACAGCTTCACCTCCGCCCCGGGGCAGATCACCGTGCCGATGTCGCGCCCGTCAAGAACCGCGCCGCCCTCACGCCTTGCGAAGCTGCGCTGGAACTCGACCAGCGCGGCCCGCACCTCGGGGATCACGGCCACCCGGCTTGCCGCTTGCCCGGCCGCAAGCGTCCTCAGGTCATCGCGCGAAAGATCGGCGTCATTCAGGGCACGCGCGGCGGCCACCGGATCGCCGCCCTTTGCCCCGACCGCCCTGTAAAGCAGCCCGGTATCGAGATGGGCAAAACCGAAATGCGCCGCCACCGCGCGGGAAATCGTCCCCTTCCCTGCCGCGGCCGGCCCGTCGATGGCAACTGTGAATTGCATTGCAGCCCCTCCTCGCGGACTGCCTAGGGGAACTCTGCCGAAAGCTCAATCCGGCTTCGTGCGGCAAGGCCCGCCCCGCCGTCAATGCGATCCAACCAGCGCGATGCCACCGAGGACCATCACCGCACCGGCGAACTGGCGACCCGACAGGCCTTCGCCGATCAGCGATGCGAAACACAGGATCGCCAGCGTTTCAACCGCGAGAACCGCCAGATAGACCGTCCCGAGATCGGAGCGCTGCAAAAGGATGGCCTCGGCAATGGCGGCAAGGGCAAAACCGCAGACGATGAAGGTGACCGCCACGGGTGTGACATTTCCTGACGCCATCTTGATCCCGACCGTTGCGACAGCATAGGCCAAGGCGCTCAGCGGGATAAGAAAAAAGGCATTTGAAAGCGAAATACCCATGGAAACCCTCGGGGATCGTGCAATGTGATGTCATTCAATGCCGTCAGCCTGCCCTCCCTGCTACGGGGGGTCAACGGGGGTATTCCCTACCGTCCCGGGGCCGAACGCCGGCTAGCGCGCCAGGGCGCGGGCGAAGACCTCGCGGTCGACATTGCCGCCCGAAGCAACCGCGATCACCGCATCGCCGCCTGTTGCGTCGCGCGAAAACAGCGCCGCCGCCAGCGCAACCGCCCCGCCCGGTTCCAGAACGATCCGCAACCGCTCGAAGGCCAGCTTCATCGCTTCGAGTACATGAGTTTCGGCAACCACGATCCCCGGACCGGCCAGCCGGTACAGGATCGGAAAGGTCAGTTGCCCCGGCGACGGCGTTATGATGGCATCGCAGAGCGATCCGGACTTGCGCCGGTTCGTTTCGATCCTGCCCGAGACCAGCGACCGGGCGACATCGTCGAATTCCTCGGGTTCGACCGGGCGCACGCGAAGGCCCGGCGCCTCGGCCTCACAGGCCAGCGCGATCCCCGAAGTCAGGCCGCCGCCGCCGCAGGGAACCAGAAGATCGGCCTTGTCCACGCCGGCCTCGGCCGCCTGCCGGGCAATCTCCAGCCCTGTCGTGCCCTGCCCCGCGATCACCAGCGGCTCGTCGAACGGCTTGACCAGCGTCAGGCCGCGATCCTCGGCCAAAGCCCCGCCAATCGCGTCGCGATCGCCCGTCGCGCGGTCATAAAGCACGACCTCCGCACCAAGGGCGCGGGTATTGTCGATCTTCACGCGCGGCGCGTCCGACGGCATCAGGATGACACAGGGCGCGCCATGCGCCCGCGCGGCCAGCGCCACGCCCTGCGCGTGATTGCCCGAGGAATAGCCGATGACCCCCCGCGCACGTGCCGCATCATCCAGTGCAGATAACGCCGACCAGCCGCCGCGGAACTTGAACGATCCGGTTTTCTGCAGGCATTCGGCCTTTACGAAAACACGCCGCCCGGCGATCTCGTCTAGGAAAGGCGAAGACAGAAGCGGCGTGGTCACAGCAACACCTTTCAGCCGCCCCGCGGCTGCCCGGATCATCTCGATGTTCATGCCAGTCCCTCCAGCCAACCCCTGATGACGCCCAGCGCCTCGGCCTCGTCCAGAAAGGGCACATGTCCCCGGGCCGGCACATCGGCAAACCGCATGTCCGGGCGACGGCGGCGCATCTCGTCCGCCGTCTTTGTTGACAAAAGATCGGAATTCGCACCCCGGATCAGCGCCAGCGGCAGGCCCGCGGTTGCATCGAACAGCGGCCAGAGATCGGCCGGCGGGCTGTCAAAAGCCGCCAGAAAACTGTCGCGCAGGGCCGGATCATAGCGGATCGCCAATCCCTTCGGGGTTTCCTCGTAAAGGCCGGCCGCGAAGGCGCGCCAGCGTTGCGGGGACACACCGGCGAATTCCGGCATCGTCCCCGGCATGCGCGCCGCAACGTCGTCCAGCGTCCGCGATGCCGGGTTCCTGCCGACATAGTCCTTGATCCGGTCCAGCCCGCCCCGTTCGATCTCCGGTCCGATATCGTTCAGGCAAAGCCCTGCCAGCCGCGCCCGCGCCACGGCGGCCAGAACCATGCCGATCAACCCGCCGCGCGAGGTGCCGATCACGGCCACGCTGTCCAGCCCCAGATGATCGAGAAGTTCGATCGCGTCCCTTGCCTCGCGCTCGACCGTGTAGGTCGCCGCCCCGGTCCATTCCGATCGCCCCCGCCCGCGATAATCCGGCCGGATCAGCCGGCAGCCGGCAAGATTTTCGGCAAGAAAATCGAAATCCGCCGAATTGCGGGTCAGCCCGGCAAGGCACAGCACCGGCAGGCCCTGCCCCTGATCGAGATAGGCCAGCCTCGCCCCGTCGGAAGCGGTGAAGAAAGCATGGGTCATGATGCGGCAAGCTCCGGTATCGTTGTCAGGTCCGCCAAGATGTGCTGCGGCTTTCCGGGCAATCTGTCGACGGGTTGGCCCGCGCGATTGACCCAAGCGGTGCGAAAGCCGTAATCGGCGGCCCCCGCCGCGTCCCAGCCGTTCGACGTGACGAAAAGAACCCTGTCCGGCGTGCAGGCAAACCTCTTTGTCACCAGCCCGTAGACCCGCGCATCGGGCTTGAAGACGCCCACACTTTCGACCGAAAGGATATCGTCGAGATGATCGGTGATACCGGCCGAGGCGGCGGCGGCCTGCAACATCTCGGGCGATCCGTTCGACAGTATCGCGGTCTGAAACCCTCGGGCCTTCAGCGCGGCCAACATCGCCGGAACCTCGGCATATGCGCCAAGCGTCCAGTAGAGCGCCAGCAATCTTGCATGCACTGCGGCGTCGGCAAGCCCCGAGGCGTCAAGCGCCCAGTCAAGCGCATCCTGCGTAACCGTCCAGAAATCGACATGCTGACCCATGATCGCGCGCAGCCAGCTGTATTCCAGCTGCTTTCGCCGCCAGTCTTCGGCCAGCTTCGGCCAAACGGCGGCCAAGGCCCCGCACCCCGGCTCTGCCGCGGCGATCCGTGCGGCGGCCGCGACGTCAAAAAGCGTGCCATAGGCATCGAATATGCAGATCTGTGCAGGCATCGCGGTCCTCTTCGGCCCGACACTGGCGCGGGCGGGCACAAGGGGCAAGCGGCGAAATGCAACCGGTACAATCAGGCCGCATCGGGCGGACGTGACCTAAACCGGCCAGCGCTTCGCCCGGGCCTAAAGGTTTTCCTGCTGCGGCATGCCAAGCACGTGAAAGCCGCCATCGACGCGGATGATCTCGCCCGTCGTGCTCGCGCCGTAATCGGAACAGAGGTAAACCGCCGTCCCGCCGATCGATTCCAGCGTCGCGTTCTGCCGCATCGGCGCATTGGCCTCGGTATGACGGAAGGTCGCCCGCGCGCCGCCGATGGCCGCCCCCGCGAGGGTCTTCATCGGGCCGGGGCTGATCGCGTTCACCCGGATCTTTTGCGGCCCAAGATCGTTGGCCAGATAGCGCGTCGCACTTTCAAGCGCCGCCTTGGCGACTCCCATCACGTTGTAATTCGGCGTCACGCGGTTCGATCCGCCATAGGTCAGCGTGATCAGGCTGCCGCCATCGGGCATCAGCTCGGAAGCGCGCCGGGCGACATCGATAAAGGAAAAGCACGAGATCGCGAGCGACTTCTTGAAGTTCTCCCGGCTGGTATGAATGAACCGGCCGGTCAACTCGTTCTTGTCCGAATAGGCGATGGCATGGATCAGAAAATCCATGCGCCCCCAGCGCTCGCTCAGCGCCGCGAAACAGGCGTCGAGGCTGGCGTCATCCATCACGTCGACATCGACAAGGAAATCCGATCCGACCGAGGCGGCCAAAGGTTCGACCCGCTTTCCGAAGGCTTCCCCCTGATAGGTAAAGGCCAGTTCGGCCCCTTCGGCGGCAAGGGCCGACGCAATGCCCCACGCGATGGAGCGTTCGTTGGCAACGCCCATGACAAGCCCGCGCTTGCCCTTCATCAGATCAGCCATCGGCGTTTATCCCCGGTATCTGCTCATCACCAGCGTTGCGTTCGTCCCGCCAAAGCCAAAGCTGTTGGAGAGAACCGAGTCAAGTTCGACATTTTCGCGGTAGGCGGTCGCGATCTCATCGGGCCGAAGCTCGGGATCAAGCTCGGCCACATTGGCCGAGGCCGTGATGAAATTGCCGTTCAGCATCAGAAGCGAATAGATCGCCTCATGCACGCCCGTCGCCCCCAGCGAATGGCCGGTCAGTGACTTGGTCGAGGAAATCGGCGGCACTTTTCCTTCCCCGAAAACGCGGCGGATCGCCTTCACCTCGGTCACGTCGCCCGCGGGCGTCGAGGTGCCATGCGCGTTGATGTAATCGATCTTGCGCTCCTTGGGCAGCGTCGCCACGGCCAGCCGCATCGAGCGTTCGCCCCCCTCGCCCGAGGGGGCCACCATGTCATGGCCGTCCGAGGTGGCGCCATAGCCGGTGACCTCGGCATAGATCTTCGCGCCCCGCGCCAGCGCGTGGTTCAGTTCCTCCAGCACGACAACGCCGCCGCCCCCGGCGATGACAAAGCCGTCGCGGCTGGCATCGAAGGCGCGGCTCGCGGTTGTCGGCGTGTCGTTGTATTTCGACGACATCGCCCCCATCGCGTCGAAAAGGCAGGACAGCGTCCAGTCCAGTTCCTCGCCGCCCCCGGCAAAGACGATGTCCTGCTTGCCCATCTGGATCAGTTCCGTGCCATTGCCGATGCAATGGGCGCTGGTCGAACAGGCCGAGGTGATCGAATAGTTCACACCCTTGATCTTGAAGGGTGTGGCGAGGCAGGCCGAGTTTGTCGAGGACATGCAGCGCGTGACCATGAAGGGGCCCATGCGCTTGGGCGCGCCCTTCTCGATGACGATCTGATGGGCCTGAAAGAAGTTCGAGGTTGACGGCCCGCCCGATCCCATGACCAGGCCCGAACGTTCGTTCGAAACCTCGGCCTCGGTCAGGCCGCTGTCGGCGATCGCCTGTTGCATGGCCAGAAAGTTATAGGCCGCGCCCGGCCCCATGAAGCGCAGGTCGCGCTTGTCGATATGTTCCGCAAGGTCGATCTGCGGCATGCCGTGAACCTGGCTGCGAAACCCGTGCTCGGCATAGTCGGGGGAAAACACGATACCCGATTTCCCGGCCCGCAGCGAGGCTTCGACCTCGGCCGTATTGTTGCCGATTGGCGAGATGATCCCGATCCCGGTAATGACGACGCGGCGCATGCTGCCTCCTTGACTCTGCTTTCTGCCTGTCTAGGGCACCCGGGGGGGACGGGGCAAGCGGTTAGCACTCTGTGCCCTCCCCGCCGGGGCCGCGTCGCATCCTTGTTGCAATGACACGTGGCCCGCGCTTACCCTGCCGTCAGGGGGAACCGGCTTTGCAAAGCAAACTCCACGTCGACAAGGTCATCACCACCGTCAACTCGCCCTCGGCGGCCGCGCATTCGCCGCTGGCGGCATCATGGCGGCGATCCGCAACGCGCCACGGGCATGACCCCTCTGACAGCCGGGTGGCCGAGAGGCTGGGCCAAACCGATGTCGAATGCCACCGCGAACGGCTCGAACGCTTCATTCGTGTGGCAACGCCTCGGCTCGACCTTCTTTTCGGGCTGGTCGGGCTTTCGGGCTGCGGCGTCTTTCTGACCGACGATGCCGGTCTTGTTCTTGACCGGCGCGTGGCGGATGGGGACGCGGCCGCCTTTGACGGCTGGGGTCTGGGTATCGGGGCCGACTGGAGCGAGGCCAGCGAAGGCACGAACGGTATCGGCACCTGTATCGCAGAGATGCGGCGCGTCACGATCCATCGCGACGAACACTTCTTTGTGCGCAACATCGGGATGAGCTGCCTTGACGCCCCGATCTTCGGGCCTGACGGCGGGCTTCTGGCCGCATTGGACGTATCGTCGGCCCGGGTCGACCAGACGGGGGCGTATAACCGGCTGATCGGCGCGATGGTGGCCCAGGCGGCACAGGCGATCGAGGCGGATTTCTTCCGCGCAAGCTTTCCGGATGCCCGGATCGTCGTCGCCGACAGCGACAACATCGACGGGTCAGTGCTCTTGGCCGTGGACGGCGATGATCTGATCGTCGGCGCCACACGCGGCGCGCGGCGGACGTTCGGGCTCGAGCAAAAGGGCGCGCTCAAGCTGCGGCCGGCGTCGGACGTTCTGGGACGGGCCGACGGGCCCGTCGGCTTCGAGAAAGCCGAAAGGGCGGCCGTGATTCGGGCACTGGCGCGGGCGGAAGGCAATGTCTCGAAGGCGGCGCGCGGCCTTGGGATCGGCCGCGCAACGCTGTACCGGCGCATGAAACGGCTCGGCATCGGCGAGTAGGGCCGCGATCTGTCTCGGAACTGAGACAATCCCGTCTTGTGGAATGTGCCACCCGGGCTGACGCGTCGGGCCCGGCAAGGGATGCTTCCGGCATCCGGACAAAGGTTCCGGGCTGCAGGAGGAGCATCATGAACGAAATGACCGACATCGTGAGCGGATACCGCTCGCCCTTCAAGACGCGTTACGACAACTTCATCGGCGGCCGTTTCGTCCCGCCGGTCGGAGGAACCTATTTCGACAACATAACCCCGATCACCGGCGCGGTGGTATGCGAAGTCGCACGCTCCGGCGCCGCGGATGTCGAACTCGCGCTCGACGCCGCCCATGCCGCCCGCGACGCCTGGGGCAAGACATCGGCGGCGGAACGGTCGGGTATCCTTTTGAAGATCGCCGACCGCATGGAGGCCAACCTCGACCTTCTGGCCCAGGCCGAGACATGGGACAACGGCAAGCCGATCCGCGAGACCACCGCAGCCGACATCCCGCTTTCCATCGACCATTTCCGCTATTTTGCGGGCGTCCTGCGCGGGCAGGAAGGCACCATGTCGGAAATCGATGCCGACACCGTCGCCTATCACTATCACGAACCGCTGGGCGTGGTCGGCCAGATCATCCCCTGGAACTTCTCGATCCTGATGGCCGCATGGAAACTGGCGCCTGCCCTTGCGGCGGGCAATTGCATCGTGCTGAAACCGGCCGAACAGACACCGGCGGCCATCATGGTTTTTGCCGAGCTTGTCGCAGATCTTCTGCCGGCAGGTGTGCTGAACATCGTGAACGGGATGGGCCCCGACGTGGGCGGGCCGCTGGCCACCAGCCCCCGCATCGCCAAGATCGCCTTTACCGGCTCTACCGAAACCGGCCGGATCATCATGAAGGCGGCGACGGAAAACCTGATACCGGTCACACTCGAACTCGGCGGGAAATCACCGAACGTCTTTTTCTCGGACGTCATGGCCGAAGATGACGCCTTCCTCGACAAGGCGGTCGAAGGCTTCGTGCTCTTCGCCTTCAATCAGGGCGAGGTTTGCACCTGCCCGTCGCGCGCGCTGATCCAGGAAGACATATACGACGCCTTCATCGCACGTGCCATTGAACGGGTGAAGGCGATCAAACAGGGCGATCCGCGCGATCCCTCGACCATGGTCGGCGCCCAGGCCAGCCAGGAACAGCAGGACAAGATCCTGTCCTACCTGACCATCGGCCGCGAGGAAGGCGCCGAGGTTCTGGTCGGCGGCGATGCGGCGCGCTTCAACGGCGATCTGTCGAAGGGGTTCTACATCCAGCCGACGATCCTGAAGGGCCACAACAAGATGCGGGTCTTTCAGGAAGAAATCTTCGGGCCGGTGGTTTCGGTCACCACCTTCAAGGACGAGGCAGAGGCGCTCGCCATCGCCAATGACACGATGTACGGCCTTGGTGCCGGGGTCTGGACACGTGACGGAACGCGCGCCTACCGCTTTGGCCGCGCCATCGAAGCCGGCCGGGTGTGGGTGAACAACTACCACGCCTATCCGGCCCATGCGGCTTTTGGCGGCTACAAACAGTCCGGCATCGGGCGCGAGACCCACAAGATGATGCTTGACCACTATCAGCAGACCAAGAACGTGCTGGTCAGCTACAACCCCAACAAGCTCGGGTTCTTCTGAACGGACCGGGAAAAGTGCGGCGGGCCGGTCAGGCCCGCCCTCGCCGGAACCCCACGGGTTGCTTGCGAAATCAGGCCTCGCTCAGCGCGACCTTCATGTCCTTGACCAGATAAATCGTCTCGCCATCCGCCTCGACGCGGCCATCGGCGACACCCATGGTCAGCCGGCGCGTCTGCACGGCCTTGGTGAAATCGACGTAATAGGTCAGCATCTTGCGGTCAGGGCGCACCATGCCGGTCAGCTTGACCTCGCCCACGCCCAGCGCATAGCCCCGCCCCGGCCAGCCCCGCCAGCCAAGGTTGAAACCTGTAAGCTGCCACAGACCGTCAAGGCCAAGGCAGCCCGGCATGATCGGGTTGCCGGGGAAGTGGCAGCCAAAGAACCAGCGGTCAGGCGTGATGTCGAATTCGGCGACCACATGGCCCTTGCCGTACTCTCCGCGATCTTCCGAAATATCGGTGATGCGGTCCATCATCAGCATCGGAGGCTCGGGAAGCTGCGCGTTGCCGGGCCCGAAAAGCTCGCCCCGCGCGCATTTCAGAAGATCTTCCTTGCCGAAACTGTTCGGATAGATCGCCATCCTACCCACCCCCCATATTTGCCTTTTACCTGTTGCTATTATCTATCACTGGGGTCGGGCGCAGGGCAAGTGCGCCAGCCCGCCGGCCTGCCGCCCGACAAATCCGATTGAATTTGGCGGGTTTCACCCCCTATATTTCGGTTCTGAGAGCTTTTGGGAAAGCGGGAAACGGACGCATGGATGAAGTCACCCTTGGTCGCGGCACGGAATGGCTGGCGCAGGCCGGGCTTCGGCCGACGCGCCAGCGCCTGTCTCTGGCGGCGCTTCTGGTCGGTGACGGGCGCGATCGACATGTCACCGCCGAAAGCCTGCATGCCGCCGCGACGCAGACGGGTGAACCCGTCTCGCTGGCCACGGTCTACAACACCCTGCGCGCCTTTTGCGATGCGGGGCTGATCAACGAAATCTCGGTCGACGGCAGCCGCTCTTATTTCGACACCCGCCTTGACGATCATCCGCATTTCTTCTGGGAAGAAGACAGCCGCCTTGTCGATGCCCCCGCCGACGGGCTTGAGATCAGGCGCCTGCCGAAACTTCCCGAAGGTGCGGAACTGTCGCGTGTGGATGTGGTGATCCGGCTGAAGAAGGCCTGACAGCGCCGCCTGCCGCGGCCAGGTCTAGAACCACTGGCCGGGCTCCATCAGGCCAAGATCCATCAGCTGCTGCGAATGCCATTCGAACGGCACGGAACTGTGCCAGACAAAGCTGTGGACATCATAGCGGCTTCCCGGATTGGTACGCAGCGCCTTGGCGGTCCGGAACGAGACGATCGCCGACGTGATGTTATGATGCCACGGGCAGGCATAGGTGTTGTATTCCTCGACGTTGAAGGTGTGATCGTCGCGCAGCATCAGACCCGCCTGTGGCCGGAACAGGGCGATCCGGTCGATCTTGCGGCGGTGTTTCGGCACATGTTCTTCAAAGCGCCAGCGCAGCCCCCCGAAGAAATCCAGTTGCCGCTCGCGCTCTTGCCCGGTCTCGCGATCCTTGCGTCCCAGCGCGTAATAGCCCGAACGGTCAAGCATCGCGCCTTTCGGATCCACGGCATCGGGAAAGCGGTCCAGATCGCCGGAATAGATGTCGATCACATAGGCCAGCATCGCGTCGCGCCGCTCTTCCGCGTGAAAGGCCAGCATTTCGCCAACCGATCTGTTTTCGCAGAACGGAAAGAAAAGGTATTCCGCGTTGTAGCAGTAATAAAGCCATGTCGCTGGCGGGGCGACGGCGGCAATCGCATTGACGACCTGCTCCAGTGCGCCGGCGGCGGTCGTGTTGTGCCGCAACCAGGTTGCCTCGCCCTCCAGCCGGCCCGGAATCTCGAACGCATCCGGCAGGATGACGATGACCGAGGCAAAACCCAGACCAAGGTGATGCTGGACGGTCGAATTGATCTCGACCGTGTCCTCGCAAAAGATCATCGCCACCGGCCCTTTCGCAAGAAGGGCCGTGCCCCGGTTCAGAAAGTCGCGTAGCGAGGAAAAGATCATGCGGTCACTCCGGGCGGTCCCCGCGGGCAGAGTTGTCGATCCCCGCGGTTTTTGCAATCCTGCGGGGCCGCCCCCCCGCCCCCGGACGCGGGCATTGCAGTTGTCGGCCCTACCCGAAAGGGTGTAGGAAGCGCCGCGCCGGGTTTCGCGGTATCAGGAAAAGGCATTTGTCGAAAAAGCTCTACATCAAGACTTATGGCTGTCAGATGAACGTCTATGACAGCGAGCGCATGGCGGAAGCCATGGGCGCGGATGGTTACGTTCTGACCGACACGGCCGAGAATGCCGACATGGTGTTGCTGAACACCTGCCATATCCGTGAAAAGGCAGCCGAGAAGGTCTATTCCGATCTCGGGCGGCTGAAACCCCTCAAGGCCGCCAGGCCCGATCTGAAGATCGGTGTCGCGGGCTGCGTGGCGCAGGCCGAAGGTCAGGAAATCCTCAGGCGGATGCCGCTCGTCGATCTCGTGGTCGGCCCGCAAAGCTATCACCGCCTGCCGGCGATGGCCAAGGCCGCCGAGGCGGGGCAAAAGACCGTCGACACCGATTTTCCCCAAGAAGACAAGTTCGACCACCTGCCCGACCGGCCGAAGGCCGCGATCCGCCCCACGGCGTTTCTGACCGTGCAGGAAGGCTGCGTCTGCGCCTTCTGCGTGGTGCCCTACACCCGCGGCGCCGAGGTCAGCCGCCCGTCGGCGCGGATCATGGCAGAGGCGCGCGGGCTGGTGGAAAAGGGGGTGCGGGAAATCACCCTTCTGGGCCAGAACGTGAACGCCTATCACGGTGCGGGTCCGGATGGCGACTGGACGCTTGGGCGGCTGGTTCGCGAACTCGCCCGCATCGACGGGCTCGAGCGTATCCGCTATACGACCTCGCACCCCAATGACATGGCCGATGACCTTATCGCCGCCCATGGCGAGGAAGCCAAGCTCATGCCCTACCTGCATCTGCCGGTGCAGTCGGGTTCCGACCGTATCCTCAAGGCGATGAACCGCAAGCATACGGCCGAGCAGTACCTCCGCCTGATCGAACGCATCCGCGCCGCGCGCCCGGACATGATGATGTCGGGCGACTTTATCGTCGGCTTTCCGGGCGAAACCGATGCCGATTTTCAGGCCACGATGGATCTGATCCGTTCGGTCGACTACGGCATGGCCTATTCCTTCAAATATTCCGCCCGTCCGGGAACACCGGCGGCCGAGAAGGCGCCCGTGCCAGCCGACGTGGCGGATGAAAGGCTTCAGACGCTTCAGGCGCTTTTGACCGAGCAGCAGCGCCGCGCGCAGGCCGCGATGGTCGGGCGCGAGGTTTCGGTCCTCTTTGAAAAGCCGGGCCGCCTGCCCGGCCAGATGGTCGGCAAATCCGACTATCTGCACGCCGTCCATGTCGTGACCGACGCCAAGCCCGGCGATATCGGGCGCGTGGCGATCACGGCGACGGCGCCGAATTCGCTCGCCGGCGCGCTGGTTGCGGGTAACGCCACCTAGGGTTTCGGCGGCGCCCTGCCACATTGTTTCCGCAGCATTGCCGCCGGACATCCAAACGGATGACCGATTCGGATGGGAAAAAACGCACGCATCCCGTCGCCGGGCATTCCGCCTGTTCCCGGCGGACGGCCTTGCGCGACCATGGCGAGCATGAAGTGGCAAAGAAATGAGATTGAGCAGAAATTCCCTGGTCACGGCGGTCGCGCTGCTGGCCGCCCTTCCGGGGCCGGCCGCTTCGGAAGCCCCGAAAATCAAGGCCGACCGCTACAATCCCGTTCTGGCGCAAACCCCCGACGGCTGTCAGGTCTGGCTGATCGACGATGGATGGGAAGGCTATGCCTGGACCCGCACGAACAAGGCCGGCAAGCCGATCTGCATGGAGGTTGAAAGCTGCCTCACCGAAAACAGCGACCGGCTTTTCGATACCAACAGCGCCAGGCTGCGCCCGGGCGAGGCGGACCGGCTGAAGAAATTCTTCCGGCAAGAGGGGGTCTTCTCCTACGGCATCCACGGCCATACCGACAGCCGCGCCTCTGACGAATACAACATGGCCCTGTCCCAGCGCCGGGCCAACGCGGTGGCCCGCGTCGCCCAGTCGGTCGGTGCCCGCGTCGCCGCCGCGAACGGCTATGGCGAGCGGATCCCCGTTGCCTCCAACGACACGGCCGCGGGGCGTCAGAAGAACCGGCGCGTCGAAATCGTCTGCTACCGCGAAGTCGAAAGGTACTGACATGGGCACGCGTTTCCTTGCTGCCGCCATCGCTGGCCTGACGCTTCTCGGCGCCTGCACCAAGCTGGATCACGGCGTGGATCACGGCATCGACAGCGGCGATCTTGCCACCAAGGTGAAATGGGGCATCTATGTCGACCCTGACGGGTGCGATGTCTGGCTGGCCGATGACGGGGTCGAAGGCTATTCGGTCGTCCGGCTCGATCCCAAGACCGGGGAAAGGGTCTGTTCGGGCGTTCTGCCGCCGGGCTATGCCGCCGGGCACAAGCGCGGATCGGCCATCCCCGATTTTCTCTGACGGCTGAAGATTGATGCGAAATGGCCGCAGGTGGCGCGCCTGCGGCCGTTTTCTTCACAAGATTGCCAAGATCGCCCTATATCCCTTGCGTTACAAACCGTCCGAAGGCACCATTTCGCGTGCCAACACCTTGCATGGGAGACTTGCTTGGGCATCAGCGCCTTGACCCCGCCGCCGCGTCCCGAAGACCTGCACGAGACTCTTCTGGAATTTTCCGACAATCGGCTCCTGATTGATCTGTGCGGCGAGTTTGACCGCAATCTGGCGCAGATCGAACATCAGCTTGGGGTTCATATCCTGCGACGCGGCAACCAGATTGCCGTCGTCGGCAGCGCCGAGGCCCGCGGTCAGGCCGCATCCGTTCTGCAAACGCTCTACGCAAGGCTGGAAACCGGGCGCCCCATCGATGCGGGCGAGATCGACGCCGCGATCCGGCTCGCCGAAGGCGACCCGGCCAAACCGCAAAGCCTTGACGAGCAGCTTGAGATGTTCGCCGGCGGCCGGTTCGAGATCCGCACCCGCAAGAAGCAGGTGGAACCGCGCACCGAGGCCCAGAAAGCCTATGTGAAGAACCTCTTTTCCAACGAGCTTGCCTTCGGCATCGGCCCGGCGGGCACCGGCAAGACCTATCTTGCGGTTGCGGTCGGCGTGACGATGCTGATCGGCGGCCATGTCGACAAGATCATTCTGTCGCGCCCCGCCGTCGAGGCGGGCGAAAGGCTCGGCTTCCTTCCCGGCGACATGAAGGAAAAGGTCGATCCCTACATGCAGCCGCTCTATGACGCGCTGAACGATTTTCTCCCCGCCAAGCAGGTGCAGAAGCTCATGGAGGAAAAGCGCATCGAAATCGCGCCCCTCGCCTTCATGCGCGGCCGCACGCTGGCCAATGCCTTCGTCGTTCTGGACGAGGCACAGAACGCCACAACGATGCAGATGAAGATGTTCCTCACCCGTTTGGGCGAAGGCAGCCGCATGGTCGTCACCGGCGACCGCACGCAGATCGACCTGCCCAAGGGGTCCGCCTCGGGTCTGGTGGATGCCGAACGCATCCTTGCGGGCGTGTCAGGGATCAGCTTCAACTATTTCACCGCAAAGGATGTCGTCCGCCACCCGCTTGTCGCGCGCATCATCGAGGCGTATGACCGCGAAGATGGAGCCACTGGTTGATACATTGATCGAGGATGCCCGCTGGCAGGGCGTCGAACTCGACCGGCTGGCCGAACAGGCCGCCCTGGCCGTGGTGTCCGAACTCGGCCTGCCCGAAAGCGGCTTTGAAATCAGCCTGATGGGATGCTCGGATACACGCATTTCCGATCTCAACGCCGATTTTCGCGGCCGCCCGCAGCCGACCAATGTCCTCTCATGGCCTTCCGAGGAACGCGGCGCCGCACGTGACGGCGCGACGCCCGCCCTTCCGCGGCCCGGCCCGGCGGGCATGCCTCAGGAACTTGGCGACATCGCCATCGCGTGGGAAACCTGCCAGCGCGAGGCCGAAGAACAGGGCAAACCGTTCTGCGATCACGTGACGCATCTGATCGTTCACGCCATCTTGCATCTTTTCGGATACGATCACGTCCGTGACGCGGATGCCGCACTCATGGAGGCGGCAGAAACGCGCATACTTGCTAAACTGGGTATATCTGACCCATATGAATGGACCGGCTCAACGACGGCCGGGTGATCTGGAAAGGACAAATGGGCGACAGCTTAGACGGGTCTACAATGGCGCAGGATGCGCCCGACCCCTCCGATAGTACCAGGCAACGCGGCTTTTTCGGCCGGATCCTGAACACCTTTTCCTCAGCCGAAGCCGAGACCGATACCCTGTCGGCGCCGCGTAGCGAAGGCGCGCGCGCAACCAGCGCGGTCTTGCCGGGGATCGGGAATCTCCGGCGCATGCGGGTTGACGATGTGGCCATTCCGGTTGCCGAAATCGTCGCCGTGCCGGTCACCGCCAGCATCACCGATCTGGTCACCGCCTTCCGCGATTCCGGCTTTTCGCGGCTTCCGGTCTTCAAGGGGACGCTCGACACGCCGCTTGGCCTGATCCACCTGAAGGACCTTGCGCTGCAGCAGGCCTTTTCCGATCCGAAACCGCGCTACAACCTGCGCAAGCTGCTGCGGCCACTGCTTTTCGCCCCGCCCTCGATGCCGATCGGCGTTCTTTTGCAGAAGATGCAGTCCGAACGCATCCACATGGCGCTTGTCATCGACGAATACGGGGGCGTCGACGGGCTGGTGACGATCGAAGACCTGATCGAAACCGTCATCGGTGAAATCGAGGATGAGCACGACACCTCCGAAGACGGGTTCTGGCAAGAGGAAAAGCCCGGCCAGTACATCGTCCAGCCGCGCGCGCCACTGACGGATTTCGAAGCCGAAATCGGGCTCGACCTCGCGGGTGAGGATGAGGGCGACGAGGTTGAGACCCTCGGCGGGCTGGTGTTCATGCGGCTTGGCCGCGTGCCGGTGCGCGGCGAGGTGATCCCCCATGAAAGCGGCGCCGAGTTCGAGGTGGTCGACGCGGATTCGCGCAGGATCAAACGGCTGCGGGTCAGGCTGCCCAAGACCGGCGCTTGACCATGCGCGCCGCCGTGGCTGGCTTTTTCCGGCGCCCCGCCCGGCCCGGCCTTGGCCCTCTGACGATGGCGGCACTCAGCGGCGCGCTGGTGGCCGCCGGTCAGGCGCCGTGGTCGCTCTGGTATCTCGCGCTGCCCGCGCTCAGCGCCGCGATCCTGATCGTCATCACCGCGCCGCGCGGCGCGGTCAGGGTCTGGCTCGGCTGGGCGGCGGGGCTTGGCTATTTCGCGGCCTCGCTCTTCTGGATCGTCGAACCTTTCCTTGTCGATGCCGACCAATACGGCTGGATGGCGCCCTTCGCGCTGGTCTTCATGTCGGCGGGCATGGCGCTTTTCTGGGCCTTGGCCGGCCTCGCCGCCAATCTCGGCACCGGCCGCGCCTCAGCCGCGCTCGGCTTTGCAGCCGGGCTTGTCGCCGCCGACCTTCTGCGCAGCTATGTCTTCACCGGCTTTCCATGGGCGCTGACCGGACATATCTGGATCGGCACGCCCGTCGCGCAGGCGGCGGCCCTTATCGGCCCCATCGGCCTGTCGGCGCTTGCCTGCCTTGCCGCCGCGGCGCCGCATCTTGGCAGGGGCAATGCCTCTCGGCTTCTGGCCACGGCACTCGCCGCGGCGGGGCTGATCGCGGTCTGGCAGGGCGGCGCGGCCCGCCTCGCCATGCTCATCCCCGACCGTGCCCCCCCCGTCCATATCCGGCTGATCCAACCCAATGCGGCGCAATCGCTGAAATGGGACGCGGACCTGTGGCGGATGTTCCTCAACCGCCAGATGGTCCAGACCGCCCTGCCCGCCGATCCGCCGCTCGACCTCATCGTCTGGCCCGAAACCGCGATACCCTTTCTGCTCGATGACGCGGGCGCGTTCCTGCGTGAAATGGCCGTCGCCTCGGGCGGCGTCCCGATCGCGACCGGAATCCAGCGCGCCGAAGGCCGCCGCTATTTCAACAGCCTTGTCGTCGTCGGCGGGGCGGGAAACCCCATCGCCCTTTACGACAAATGGCATCTCGTGCCCTTCGGCGAATACATCCCCCTCGGCGATCTGGCGGCAAGCTTCGGCATTACCGCCTTTGCCGCCCGGAACGGCGCGGGTTACAGCGCCGGCCCCGGCGCGCGGCTGATCGATCTTGGCACGCTCGGCCGCGTCCTGCCCCTGATCTGTTACGAGGCGGTGTTCCCGCAGGATCTGAGGGCAGCGGGCGGGCGGGCCGACTGGATATTGCAGATCACCAACGATGGCTGGTTCGGTACCGTTTCCGGCCCCTATCAGCATCTGGCGCAGGCGCGGCTTCGGGCCATCGAACAGGGCCTGCCGCTCTTGCGGGCTGCCAATACCGGCATCACCGCCGTGATCGACGCGCGCGGAGAGGTTCTCCGATCGCTTGCCCTGAACACCGAAGGCGTGATCGACGCCGCGCTGCCGCCTTCGCTGCCCGCAACGATTTACAGCCGCACGGGCGACAGTCCGGCCCTTGCGATCCTCAGTGTCGTCCTCGCGGCACTATTCCTGCGCCGCCGCCGCAAGGCGCATTGACCGCACCCGCTGACCGGGCTAGGTCAGTCCCCAGAACTGCCACAACGGCTTCCTGGCGTGGCAGGGATCACCCATTGGAGCAATTCATGTCCCGAAATAATTATGTGTTTACCTCTGAGAGCGTTTCAGAGGGCCATCCCGACAAGCTGTGCGACCGCATTTCGGATGCCGTTCTCGACGCGTTCCTGACCGAAGAGGCCCATGCCCGCGTCGCCTGCGAAACCTTCGCCACCTCCGGCATGGTCGTGATCGGCGGAGAGGTCGGCCTGTCCAATCAGGAACGCCTGAAGGATTACATGGGCCGGATCAGCCAGATCGCCCGCGACTGCATCCGCGACATCGGCTATGAACAGGAACAGTTCCACTGGAACACCTGCCACGTGCTGAACTTCCTGCACGAACAATCCGCCCATATCGCCCAGGGCGTCGACCGCGACGGCGCGGGCGATCAGGGGATCATGTTCGGCTATGCCGTCGATGAAACCCCCGAACTGATGCCGGCCCCGATCCTCTATTCGCACGCGATCCTGCGGCGGCTGGCCGAGGCGCGCAAATCCGGCAAGGAACCCACGCTCCGCCCCGATGCCAAATCGCAGCTTTCGGTGCGCTATGAAGATGGCAAACCGGTCGAAGTCACCTCGATCGTGCTCTCGACCCAGCATGCGAGCGAGGATCAGACATCGGATGATATCCGCGCGATTGTGGAACCCTATATCCGCGAGGTGCTGCCTTCGGGCTGGATCACGGACAAGACGGAATGGTGGGTGAACCCGACCGGCACCTTCGTGATCGGTGGCCCGGATGGCGACGCGGGCCTTACCGGGCGCAAGATCATCGTCGACACCTATGGCGGCGCGGCCCCTCATGGCGGGGGCGCCTTTTCGGGCAAGGACCCCACCAAGGTCGACCGCTCGGCCGCCTATGCCGCGCGCTATCTGGCCAAGAACGTCGTGGCCGCGGGCCTTGCCCGGCGCTGCACGCTGCAACTGTCCTACGCCATCGGCGTGGCCAAGCCCCTGTCGGTCTATGTCGATACGCATGGCACGGGGCAGGTCGAAGAGGCCGCGATCGAACGCGCGGTCCAGCGCGTCATGGACCTGACCCCGCGCGGCATCCGCACCCAGCTTGAGCTTAACCGCCCGATCTATCAGCGCACCGCCGCTTACGGCCATTTCGGCCGCGCGCCCGAGGCGGATGGCGGTTTTTCGTGGGAACGCACCGATCTGGCCGACGCCCTGAAAAAGGCGGTCTGACCGGGGCGCAAGCCGACCTGAACCCCGCGGGTGGCGCCAATCTGCCGCCGCCCGCCCATCTGCCCTTTCCGCCGCCCGCGCGCATCGGATAGGATGGTGCCATGGTCGCCCAACCCCGATTCATCCATCTTCGCACCCATACCGAATACTCGCTGCTGGAAGGCGCGGTACCGGCGAAGAAACTCGTGGCCCTCTGCGACAAGATGAGGATGCCCGCCATCGCCGTCACGGACACGAACAACATGTTCGCGGCGCTGGAATTTTCCGTCTCGGCCGTGGCAGCCGGCGTGCAGCCCATCGTCGGTTGCCAGATCGCGCTTGATTACGACCCGGCCCAGCCGGGCGAAAGGCCGCGCCCGGCGGCCCCGATCGTGCTGCTGGCGCAGGACGAGACCGGCTACATGAACCTCATGAAGCTCAATTCCTGCCTCTATCTTCGCGGCGACGGCGCGTTGCCGCATGTCACGCTCGACGACCTCGCCAACCGTTCCGATGGCCTCATCTGCCTGACCGGCGGGCCAGAGGGGCCGGTCGGAAAATACCTTCAGTCCGGTCAGCGCACCAGGGCCGAGGCGCTGATCCGGCGTTTCGCGGAGATCTATCCGTCAAGGCTCTATGTCGAATTGCAGCGCCACCCCGGCGAAGGCGGCCAGTACACCGAAGCCGAACGGCTGAGCGAACGCGGCCATGTCGAGATTGCCTATGACCTTGCGCTGCCGCTGGTCGCCACGAACGATGTCTATTTCCCGAAGCCCGACATGTACGAAGCGCATGACGCGCTGATCTGCATCGCCGAGGGCGCCTATGTCGACCAGCAGGAACCGCGCCGGCGCCTGACGCCCCAGCACTATCTGAAATCCCCCGACGAGATGGCCGCCCTTTTTGCCGATCTGCCCGAGGCCCTTGAAAACACGGTGGAAATCGCGCGCCGCTGCGCCTTCGCGGCCTCCAAGCGCGCACCGATCCTGCCGCGCTTCGCCGATGACGAGGTGCAGGAACTGCGCCGTCAGGCGAATGAGGGGCTGCAAGCCCGCCTTGCCGTCATCCCCCATGCCGTCAGCGTCGAGGACTATCAGAAGCGGCTCGATTTCGAACTTGGCATCATCGAGCAGATGGGGTTTCCCGGCTATTTCCTGATCGTTGCCGACTTCATCAAATGGGCCAAGGATAACGACATTCCCGTCGGCCCCGGCCGGGGCTCGGGGGCCGGGTCGCTTGTCGCCTATGCCCTGACGATCACCGATCTTGATCCCTTGCGCTACTCGCTCCTGTTCGAACGGTTCCTGAACCCCGAACGGGTNNGCCCGACTTCGACATCGATTTCTGCATGGACCGGCGCGAAGAGGTGATCCGCTATGTGCAGGAACGCTACGGGCGCGACCGCGTGGGCCAGATCATCACCTTCGGCGCGCTTCTGTCCAAGGCCGCGATCCGCGATGTCGGGCGCGTCCTCCAGATGCCTTACGGTCAGGTCGACCGCCTGTCCAAACTGATCCCGGTCGAAGGGGTGAAACCCGTCTCCATCGAAAAGGCGCTGGCCGATGAGCCGCGCCTGCGCGAAGCCGCGCGCTCCGAAGAGGTGGTCAAGCGCCTGCTCGATTACGGCCAGCAGGTCGAAGGCCTGTTGCGCAACGCCTCGACCCATGCCGCCGGCGTGGTGATCGGCGACCGGCCCCTGGACGAATTGGTGCCGCTTTATCAGGATCCGCGCTCGGACATGCCCGCGACCCAGTTCAACATGAAATGGGTCGAAGCGGCGGGTCTGGTCAAGTTCGACTTCCTCGGCCTNNGGCCTGAAGACGCTGACCGTCATCCAGAACGCGCTCGATCTTCTCAGGGCACGCGGGGTCGAGGTCGACATCGGCCTCATCCCGCTGGACGACGCAAAGACTTATGAACTTTACGCCAGCGCCAAGACCGTCGCTGTGTTTCAGGTGGAAAGCTCGGGCATGATGGATGCGCTCCGGCGCATGAAACCGACCTGCATCGAGGATATCGTGGCGCTTGTCGCGCTCTACCGCCCCGGCCCGATGGAAAACATCCCCACCTATTGCGAGGT
>JAGRDO010000044.1:0-4512 GCA_020447005.1 Paracoccaceae bacterium | reverse complement strand
ACAGGTGATGCAGATCGCGCAGGAAATGGCCGGCTATTCCCTTGGCGGCGCCGATCTTCTGCGCCGCGCGATGGGCAAGAAGATCGCCGAGGAAATGGCGCGGGAACGGCCAAAATTCGTCGAAGGCGCCACGGCCAACGGGGTCGACAAGAAGAAGGCGGGCGAGGTTTTCGACCTTCTGGAGAAATTCGCCAATTACGGCTTCANNACAAATCCCACGCCGCCGCCTATGCCGTCGTCAGCTATCAGACGGCGTGGCTGAAGGCGAACCATCCGGTCGAATTCATGGCCGGGGTGATGAACTGCGACATCCATCTGACCGACAAGCTTGCCATCTATGCCGAAGAGGTCCGCCGCGGCCTTGGCATCACCATCGTGCCGCCTTGCGTCAACCGCTCGCAGGCGACGTTTTCGGTGGCGGACGGGCAGATCGTCTATGCGCTGGGCGCGCTGAAGAATGTCGGCGTCGAGGCGATGAAGCTGATCGTCGAGGCGCGGGGCACCAGGCCTTTCGTCACGCTCTTCGATTTCGCCCGGCGCTGCGATCTCAAGCGGATCGGCAAGCGCCCGCTGGAAATGCTGGCCCGCGCCGGCGCCTTCGATCAGCTCGACCCGAACCGGGCGCGGGTTTTTGCCGGGCTCGATGCCCTTGCCGCCTATTCGGCGGCGATCCACGAAGGCCGCGCCTCGGCCCAGGTTTCGCTTTTCGGCGAGGCGGGCGAGGATCTGCCCGAACCGCGCCTGCCGGGCGGCGACGACTGGTTGCCCGCCGACCGTCTGGCGCAGGAACATCAGGCCGTGGGTTTCTACCTCTCCGGCCACCCGCTTGATGACTATGCCGCCCTGCTGAAGCGCAAGAACCTGATGACACTGGCCGAATTGCAGGCCAAGGCCGAACGCGACGGCGCCGCCGTGGGCCGTGTCGGCGTTCTCGTCTCGGGCCTGCAGGATCGCAAATCCGCGCGCGGCACGCGGTTCTTCCGCATGAACATCTCGGACCCGACCGGGCAAGCCACCGGCATCGCGCTTTTCTCCGAGGATTTCGAGGCAAGCCGCGCGGTCTTCGATCAGACCATGCAGGTCGTCATGACGCTCGAAGCGCGGTTCAACGAAGGCCAGTTCGATCCCGTCGGCCGTTCGGTCGGGCCAATGGACGCGATCGTAGCCGATGCCGGTTCCAGCGGGTTGCGCATCCATATCGACGATGCAAGCGCCGTGGCATCGGTCGCGGGGCTGCTGGAACGTATGGCCGCCGAAAAAAGAATCCGCACCGCCGGCCCGGTCCTCTTCTGCATTTCCAACCGGAATACGGGCGAAGAGGTCGAAATCTCCACTGGCCGCGATTTCCCGGTGAACCCGCAGATCAAGGGTGCGATCAAGTCCATGGCCGGCGTGGTGCTGGTCGAAGAGGTCTGATCCTAGGCCGACACGCTGTAATCCACGATCTGCCCCCTGAAATAGGTTTCATAGCCCCTCGGGTAGACATAGCCCACTTCGGCGCGAAGCGGGATACGGCGGGGGCCGATCGTCGCATAATCGAAATAGCGCGCCCGCCAGTCGTGGTAGCGTACCCCTTTGCCATCGTCGCGGACCGGGCGATCCTTCGCCTCCATCCCGACGATATCGCCGGCGGCGTCAAAGCGGAAACTGGCGCGCGCGGTGCCATCGGACGTGGCCAGCCGAACCTCCACGATATTGCGTGCAAGGACACGCCATTCAAGATCGGGATTGCCCAGAATTGCGTCCGGCGCCCAAGGAAGTTCGGCAAGATAGCGAAACGCCTCGGACAAGGAGATATCGGCGCCCCTGGCATCCGCGACGGGAATTGATCCCAAGATCCGCGCCTCAAGACGTCCTTCACCCTGAACATAGCTGTCGCGAACCGCGACGGCCGGAATGCGCCTGACGGCGACGGATGCCGCCCAGAGAAACCCCGCGCGGCCGAGTGACACGATCTGCCACGCCGAAAAGGTTGAAAAGTCACCTTGCGGGCGAAGCCGGATTTCGCCTTTCTGGTTAAATCGCGCGATGCGCAGGTCCTTTGCCGCATCTCCACCGCGACCGGCGCCGGACCGATGGGCGAAATCCACGACGATTTGCGGCAGCGAGGCTTCGAGATCGCGCACCCGCGGGCTGTTGTGCAGCCGCGCCGCCTCTGCCAGTCCGCGCGCCCTGAATTGCCGCGCTGTCACCAGTTGAAACGCGACAAGACCCAGTAGAAAAAAGACGGCAATCGCCGCGACTATCTGCATTGGCTGGCCTCGTGATCGAATGGCTGCCTTGCGTCCCGCCCCTATCCTAGCCAATCCTGTCGGCAATACCAGCATCGCCGCATGCAAAGGCTTCAGGCCGCGATTTTATAAGAAAACCATAAACACTTTTGATTTTTGTCAAACAAATATATCTTGCTTTGACGTCGCATCCGGCGCTTCATGTTCCACAGGGAAACGGGCGCGAACCCAGCTTTACGCCGCATCGGGCGGGTTCGCAAATAAACCCGGAGGAGGAGAAGGCGGCGGATTCGATCGATGAACGACATAGCGTTTCACTTGAACGGAACGCCTGTGTGCGTGCCGGCAGACGACCCGACACGAACACTCCTGCAGTGGCTGCGCGAAGACCGCGGCCTTGTCGGCACGAAAGAAGGCTGCAACGAAGGCGATTGCGGCGCCTGTACCGTCATGGTGACAGACGATCAGGGCAGCCGCGCGCTGAATGCCTGTATCCTGTTTCTGCCCCAGTTGCATGGAAAGGCCGTGCGCACGGTCGAAGGGTTGACCGGCCCCAAGGGCGAACTGCACCCGGTTCAGGCGGCAATGGTCGAAAAACACGGCAGCCAGTGCGGCTTCTGCACGCCGGGCTTTGTCATGTCGATGGCCGTGGCCCAGAAGAACGGCGCGACGGATCACGACGATTATCTCGCCGGAAATCTCTGCCGCTGCACCGGCTATGCCCCCATCATCCGCGCAGCGGAGGCGGTGGCGGGCACGCAGGCGCCAGGCTGGTTGGTCGAGGCGCTGCCCGAAGCCGGGCCTGTGCCCTTTGCCCCGACCTCGTCGGACGCATTGGCGAACTGGTATGCCGCACATCCTGACGCCACGCTGATCGCGGGTGCGACGGATGTCGGGCTTTGGGTAACCAAGCAGCTTCGCGATCTGCCTGAGGTCGCCTTCCTTCACGCCTGTACGGATTTGCAGAAGATCGAACGGGACGGCGACAGGCTGCGCATCGGTGCGGGCGTCACCATCGCTGCTTTGCGCAAGGCGGTGTCGGGAACGCATCCCGCCTTCGCCGAACTGCTTCGCCGCTTCGCCTCCGAGCAGGTGCGGCAGGCCGCGACCGTCGGCGGCAACATCGCCAACGGATCGCCCATCGGCGACACGCCGCCCGCGCTGATCGCGATGGGCGCGGTGTTGCATCTGCGGAGGGGCGCCACGCAGCGGGAGATAAGGCTTGAGGATTTCTTCCTCGATTACGGCAAGCAGGACCGCGCGGCGGGGGAGTTTGTGGAGGCGGTGACGATCCCCGCCTCTGCCCCCGGCCTCGCCTGCTACAAGCTGACGAAAAGGTTCGATCAGGACATTTCCGCCGTCTGCGGATGCTTCGCGATCGGCGTGGAAGGTGGCAAGATCGCAAATGCAAGGATCGCCTTCGGCGGCATGGCGGGCATCCCGAAACGCGCGGCGGCCGTCGAAGCGGCGCTGACCGGCAAGGACTGGACGCTTGCGACGGTGACCACCGCCTTGCCCGCCTTTGCAACGGATTTCGCGCCGATGACCGATATGCGCGCGTCAGCCGACTACCGGCTCGAGACGGCGCGGAACATGCTGATCCGCTATTTCCATGAACGCGCGGGACAGGCTGTGTCGGTTCTGGAGGTCACGCCATGAGCGTCGCGAAACCCCTGCCCCACGATTCCGGTCAGCTTCACGTTTCGGGCCGGGCGCTCTATATCGACGACGTGCCGTTGCCCGCGAATACGCTGCACCTCGCCTTCGGCCTTTCGACCGTTGCGCGTGGAGAGATCGTGTCGATGGACCTTTCGGCGGTACGCGCGGCGCCGGGCGTGGTGGCGGTCTGGACCGCCGAAAACCTGCCCTTCGACAATGATGTCTCCCCCTCGATCCACGATGAACCGCTTCTTGCCGCAGGCACGGTGCATTATGTCGGCCAACCGATCTTCCTCGTGATCGCCGAAAGCCACCTTGCCGCGCGCAAGGCCGCGCGGCTGGGCAGGATCGACTATCGCGAACGGCCCGCAATCCTGACTGTCGATCAGGCGCTTGAGGCTGGAAGCCGCTTCGAAAGCGGGCCGGTGATCTGGGAGAAAGGCGCGGCAGAGGCCGCCATCGCCGCCGCGCCGCGCGTGATCGAGGGCCGCTTCGGCATGGGCGCGCAGGAGCATTTCTATCTTGAGGGTCAGGCCGCCTTAGCACTTCCTGCCGAGGGGGGCGTGGTGGTGCAATCCTCCACCCAGCACCCGACCGAGATCCAGCACAAGGTGGCCGAGGC
>JAGRDO010000167.1 GCA_020447005.1 Paracoccaceae bacterium | reverse complement strand
CCGGCCCCCGCACCGCCCCCCGCACGCCCGCCGTCAGGACGCGCCCCGGGGGACGCACCCGTTTTATTCGGCCGCCATCTGAACCCGCGCTTTTTCCGCCGGCATCGTCAGAACGGCATAGCGGCGTCCGTCCTCGGGGCTTTGATACGGCTCCCCGATCCGTTCGGCCTGCCAGCCAAGCTGACGCAGGGCCCGCATCAGCGAGAGCGGCGACAAGGAAATCAGCTGGCTGGCCCCGTTTCGCCGCGCGACATCCGCCAGCCCTTCGACGATCAGCGCCAGACATTGCGACCGGTCAGGCTGGGTGTGCAGGGCATCGGACATGACAAGGCGCGTGCATTCCCAGATCAGCGGTGTTTCGATGTCTCCGTTCATGACGGTTTTGGGGATGTCGGTTAGTTTTCCCTCGACCGCATCGCGCAGCATATAGGTGTGACCGCCCCAATGTGCACTGGTCGGCATCGTGCGTGCCCCCCCGACGACCCGGCCATGCGACAGCACCAGCGAATAATGGGCGAGCGGGTTGTCATACTGATCCATCTCGACCAGATCGTTATGCGGAATATCCCACCCGAGGACGTCGACGAAAAAGTGCTTCCGCAGCTTGAGGTAATCGTAAAACGCCGTCCCGTGCTGATGTACGGACGCAAGACTAAAAGTGATATTTTCCATGATCAGCCCCTCCATATAGGCGAAGCCAATTAGATCACCACTCGTTATGGTTGATAAGTACTGAATGGTGTGTCGGAAAGGTTTTTTGCAAGCTATGGTTGTTTCACGGCAAGGGGCCGTGCGATCTTCCTAGATCAGGCCAAAGCCCACAGCGACCGAGACCGCCTGGCTGGAGGTCTTGGCGCCAAGCTTGTGTTTCGCGTTCTTCAACCTTTGCTTGATCGCGCCGACAGAGACGCCGAGGTCGTTCGCGATCTGCTTGAGCAGGAGGCCGTCCTTCACCATGGCAAGGGCTTCCAGCTCGGCCCGTGTCAGATTGGTGGGCGGGGCGGTCGCTTCGTGCAGCCGGCGCAGTTTCAATTGCAGGATGTCGATTTCTTCGTCACTGATCTCGCGGTCGGAACGGGCGAATGTCGCGAAGCTGCGCTGCCCTTCCGGCCCGGTCGGCGCGCAACAGATCGCCACGCCGAACCGCAGCCCGTGCTCGGCCGCCTGTGCCAGGACATTGCGCGGGTCGGGCAATGCGATCGCGCTCCAGCGCACGGCACCCTTGTTTTCGTAAAGCCAGCGCATGACGGGATCCTGAAGCATGTATCCGCGCTGGGTGTAAATCTCGACCCAAGTGTCCGGGAGCGCATTGTGCTCGCTGAGCGGAAACGCGTAGCCCACGTGCAACGCGACATAATAGCCAGCGGGCGCAATCCAGGAAAAATCGCTTGTCCTTGCGCTTCCGTCCATGTCGAGAATGCTCACCATTGCCGTGCGACTTTCCCTGATGTCGCAATTTACAGTTGTGCCACGCCTGTGATCGGGTATGCAATGATTTGGGGTTTCGTTAAAGGGATTTTCGCAACCCAAGGGAGACGGTAATGGACAGTCAGGCCCAGATCAGCGCGTGTCTGACGCGGCTTCATGCAGCAAGCCCGTCCGGGTTTGCGATCGCCCTTCACATCCGGTTCACCTCGCCGCGCTATCTGTTTCAGTCCTATGACAAGGCCTGGCTCGATATCTACACGCGCGAGGGATTTCTGCTTCGCGACCCGACGGTCGGCTGGGGGTTCGAGAATACCGGCTCGATCCGATGGAGCGCGCTGGCGGCGCTGGACACCGCCGGCGTCCTGACCCGGGCGGCCGGTGTCGGCCTGAGATTCGGCGTCTGTCTGGCGCTGGTCGAGGGCGGATCGCGGTCGATCGCGAGTTTTACCCATCGCGACCGAGAACTGACCGATGCGGAAATCGCCGATCGTGCGGCGGACCTTGCCGAGCTTCACCGCCTGACCGCGACGATCGACAAACTGTCCCCGCAAGTCCACGAAACGCTGAAACAGATGTCCATCTACCTGACCCACGGCTGACGGGCGCCGGGTGCGGCGGCCATGCGACACGGCTCAGATCGGCTCGATGTCTCCGCCAGCCCGGAGGGCATGGAACTCGCGCACGAAATCCGCCAGCGTCCCGGCTGCGATCGCGGCGCGAAGCCCTGACATAAGCTCTTGGTAATAATGCAGATTATGCCATGTGAGCAACATGCCGGAAATCATCTCGCCGGCACGAAAGACGTGGTGGAGATAGGCCCGCGAATAGGTCCGGCAGGCCGGGCAGGCACAGGCTTCGTCCAGAGGCCGGGGATCGTCCATGTGGCGGGCATTCTTGATATTGACCTGGCCGCGACGGGTCCAGGCCTGTCCGGTCCGTCCCGATCTGGACGGCAGCACGCAGTCCATCATGTCGACGCCCCTCTCGACCGCGCCAACGATGTCGTCGGGTTTTCCAACCCCCATCAGGTAGCGCGGCTTTTCCGCAGGCAACATGGCCGGAGCGAAATCGAGCACGCCGAACATCGCCTCCTGCCCCTCGCACACCGCGAGCCCGCCGATGGCATAGCCGTCAAAGCCGATCTCTTTCAGCGCCGCCGCCCCCTCCTCGCGCAGCTCCCGCGTCCCCCCGCCCTG
>JAGRDO010000166.1 GCA_020447005.1 Paracoccaceae bacterium | reverse complement strand
TCCAAAGCTCCGAACGGTCGATCAGTACCAGCCCGCGCTGGCCCGGCGTCGTCGGCTTATACGACTTGAGTGCCATGCTTCTGTCTTCCGTTTGCTTGCAGCGGGCCATGCCCGCCTATGTTAAAGCCCCCCGAAGGTGGCCGGTTCGCAGGGCCCCGAAGGTCCCCATATTCATAAAGTCACCAGCCCCGGAACGAATCCGGGGCCAGGTAACCGGGGCCAGTTAGCAGGCTTGCGGGGTGCTGTCCATAGCTGGTCACGGTTCCACGGGGATAACGCCGCCCGACGCGGCCTGACGCATCTTATTCTGCCCCGGGGACGGTCGGTGCCGTCCTGCACCGGAATGCTCGGGTTCATTTCAGCCGGGCGACTGACCCTGCCAGACCGCAATGCCTTCTTAGCGCCATCTTAATGCCTTATGGTAATTTCATACTCGCGCAGCTGAATGTGTTTCCGGAAAGGGTGGGTCTATGGCCGTATATACTATCCGAATGGCGATCCTCAGCCCGGCAGGGTTGACGACGGGTACCGCCGCCTCGACGACGGTAAAGATCATCGGTTATGAAACGCTTACCATCACCGACAATGACACTGTCTTCAATGACGACAATTCGGGGTTTGGGGGCGTCGTGGATTCGAACGGCCAGCAGACCGATGCGACCTATGGCGCCATTTCGCTTCACAGTTTCAGGACGACCACCATCCTTGGCACGACCCGTGAAATTCACATGGTCGTCAACACCGCCGGAACCGGGGTCAAAAACGTTATCGGCATCGTGTTCCGGGCTGAGGACGGGCCGGCGCCGCCCGTCAACACGACGTTTCAGTTCGGCAGCACCACCGGAGGTTCGGCGGGACAATTCTCATATGATGGATTGACCTGTTTCGCCGAGGGCACATTGATCGACACCGAATCCGGCCCCGTCGCGGTCGAGCATCTGACGCTCGACAGTCTTGTAAGAACCGAGGACGGGGGAAGTGCCCTGCCCTTGTGGATTGGCAGCTTTGAGCTTGGCAGCCGCAAGGAAGGCATTGCCATCCGCATCGAAAAGGGCGCTCTCGGTCCCAACCTGCCCTACCGGGATCTTGTCGTCACGCGGCAGCACAGAATGGTTATCGGAACGCCCGGCGCCCAGCGACCCGCCGGGGCGTCAGAGGTTCTGGTCCCCGCCGCGAAGATGCTGAAGATACCCGGCGTCGATATCGCCAAGGTCGCCCCGACGACCCGGTTCTATCACATCCTGTTCGAGCGTCATGAAGTGATCCGCGCGAACGGCGCCAAGACAGAGTCCTTCTACCCGGGGCGCGAGGCTTTGCGCATGGTCGGCACCGAGACGGCACGCCATATTCAGACGCTTGTTGGCGAATACGGGATCGAGTTCATCCTGAACAACCCGGCCCGCCCCATCGTGGACGGCCGCGAGGCCCGGGATCTGGTGAATTCCCTTCTCGATGCGCAGCGGGGCAGCCCGATGACGGGCGCGTGCCAGCCGGAAGGCAGCCTGGAACTCAGCTGACGCAGACAGGCCCGCGGGAACCGCCGTCAGAATGCAAACGGACCCGACATCAGAATACGAAAAAGCCCCCGCTGACGCAGGGGCTTTCTTTTTGCCGTGGTCCGCGCCTCAGAGCCCGGAGGACACGTCGATCGTGTTGCCCTCTTCAAGCGTCACATAGGCCTTTTTCACATCGCTGCGCACGCCAGGCTGGCCGCGGAAACGCTTGTGCTTGCCCTTGGTGATGGTGGTGTTGACCGCCTTCACCTTCACGCCGAAGACGGCCTCGACCGCTTCCTTGATCTGCGGCTTGGTCGCGGTTTTCGTCACCTGGAAAACGACCGCGCCGGCTTCGGAAGCCATGGTCGCCTTTTCGGTGATGATCGGCTTGACGATCACGTCGTAATGTTCGGGTTTCACGCTCATTTCAAACGAGCCTCCAGAGCTTCGACACCCGCCTTGGTGAGCACGAGCGTGTCACGCTTGAGGATGTCATAGACGTTGGCGCCCATCGAGGGCAGCACATCGATGCCGTCGATGTTGGCCGCCGCGCGGACGAAGTTTTCATTCACGTCCGAGCCGTCGATGATCAGGACCCGCTTCCAGCCAAGCTCTTTCGCCGCCTTGGCGAGGACCTTGGTCTTGGCTTCCTTCATGTCGAGGCTGTCGAGAATGATCAGCTGGCCCGCACCGGCCTTGGCCGACAGCGCATGC
>JAGRDO010000165.1 GCA_020447005.1 Paracoccaceae bacterium | reverse complement strand
GCACATAGCCGCCCGTCCAGCCCATGAGATAGGCGGAAGTATCGTAGCCGCCAAAGGCGATGAGGCCGGCCATCGAGATAAATGAGGCCGCCGACATCCAGTCCGCGCCCGTCGCCATGCCGTTCATGACCGGATGAACGCCGCGACCCGCGGCGTAGAATTCGCTCGTGGAACCCGCGCGGGCCCAGATCGCGATGCCGATGTAAAGCGCGAATGTCGCGCCGACCACCAGCAGGTTTAGTGTAAACTGATCCATTGTCCCCGCTCTCCCTTACTCTTCCACGCCGTGTTCACGGTCGAGCTTGTTCATGCGCGAGGCATAAACGAAGATCAGGACCAGAAACACGAGGATGGAACCTTGCTGGGCAAACCAGAATCCAAGATCGGTTCCACCGATCTTGATCCCGGCAAGCATCGGCCGCAGCAGAATGCCAAGCCCGAACGACGCAATAAACCAGACCGCCAAGCTGATCTTGATGAGCCGGATATTGGCTGCCCAATAGGCGTTGGACGAAGATTTGTCCGCCATTGTCTTACTCCCTAGTTCCCTCGTTTCCTTCCCCATCCCGGCTCTGCCCGGGAAAGGGGTCTCCCCTTACGATGTCGCGCGTTCGATAATCTTCCCCAGGGCCGCGGCGATCCCCGCGATGGATCCCATCGCATCGACCGGTTCCAGTACCCCCAACTTTCGATAATGCGCGATCAGTGGTGCCGTTTCGGCGTGGTAGGCCGTCAGCCTCGCCCGCGCCGTTTCGGCATTGTCGTCGGCCCTGCGCTTGAACGCCGTACCGCCGCAATTGTCGCAGACGCCATCTGTGGCGGTCCGCTTGTTGGTATCGTGATAACCCTCGCCGCACTCCGCGCAGGTAAACCGGCCCGCGACCCGGCCGATCATGTCGGCATCGTCAACCTCAAGGCTGATCGCGGTCGTCACCGACTGGCCGCGCTCTGCAAGCAACACATCAAGCGCCGCCGCCTGCCCGGCGGTTCGCGGAAAGCCGTCAAGGATCACGCCCGCCGCGGTATCCGGCTGCGCCAACCTTTCCTTGAGAACCGCGAGCACGATTTCGTCGCTGACAAGCCCGCCGGCCTCCATCACCGTCTTCGCGGCCAGACCTGCCGGCGTGCCCGCGGCTACCGCCCCGCGCAAGAGATCGCCGGTGGACAGCTGAACCAGCCCGAAACGGTCTTCCAGCATCCGCGCCTGCGTGCCCTTGCCCGCGCCCGGCGGGCCGAGAAGGATGACGATGGCAGGAGTTGTGACAACGTCGTTCATGCGCTCAGGCCCGGTTCATGCGGTTGTCGATCAGATCGTCCACGACCGACGGATCGGCCAGCGTCGAGGTGTCGCCAAGGGCGCCGAAATCATTCTCGGCGATTTTGCGCAGGATGCGGCGCA
>JAGRDO010000043.1 GCA_020447005.1 Paracoccaceae bacterium | reverse complement strand
GTCGGCCAGCCGTTCTTCAAGGCGACCCGCCGGATCAACGACGAACATCAGATCGAACAGGTCGGCGAGAAACTGCGCGCGATGATGCCCTGGATTTCCAAGGGCAAGATGGTCGACAAGTCGCGGAACTGACGCGATCAAAGGGGCGCTGCGTCAACGCGGCGCCCCACCCCGCAGCGGACGCACTGTGGAAAACACAAGGATCATTCCCGCGCCGGCATCGCTTCGCGATGAAATCAAACGGCTGACTGCCGAGACGCATCGCGAGCACCAGCTGCGCCAGCCCTATGCCTTTCCTGAAAACCACCTCGAAACCTTCGGGTATCGCGCGATCGACGCGGCTTTCCTTTCGCTTGAGGGAAAACCCCTTGAACAAAGCCCGGTCATCTTCGCCGCCTATGTCGGAGAGGAATTCGCGGGCTATATACGCCTGAACGCCTCTGCACGCCCGGACCTTCCCCCGCAGCCAAAGGTCGAGATCACCGATATCCATGTCCGTCCCGATTTTCGCCAAAAGGGGATTGGGCGCGCCCTTGTCGAGCATGTTCAAAAGCTGAGCGTGGAGCGAGACTGGGACAACCTTGCAGCTTGTGTCTGGTCGGGCAACATCGCGTCTGAACGATTGTTTCAACAGGCCCGGTTTGTTCCCGAATGCAAAGTGTACCGCTTTGGACCAGAACGGCAGGCAAGGGACTGGATCGTGACCGCGCCGAAGCGGCCCTGGATTGGCAGGGCCTTTTTTTGGGAAGCGCTGGCCCTGGTGTTGTTGCTGGCCATTGCCCTGACGCTGAGCCTGTTGCGATAACCGCGAGGCGCAGCACCTGTCCCGAGCGATCTGGCAGAGCACCCCTTCCAGGCGCAAGCTCCTGCCTTGCGCCTTCAAATGTCCTCTTCCCCAAAAGGGATCGCACGGAGGGCCCGCATGTGAGTGAGCACCCCCGCTGAAAGCGGACGACCGCCCTCATCGCCCGAGATGAATACGCGTGCGCCTTGTGAATGCCGAACTGGGGGAACCCGTCCCGGCACTTCAAATCAACGATGCGACTTTCCAGAACCGGCGTTTCAGGCCGCCGCCTCGACCGCAGCGACGATGCCGTCAACGACTTCGGTCAGAAGCACCTCATCCTCGCATTCCGCCATGACACGGATCAGCGGCTCTGTTCCCGATTTCCGAATCAGGAGGCGCCCGGATCCGTTCAGGCGCTGTTCGGCCTCTTTGATCACTTTTCGAACGCTTTCAGCCGAAAGCGGTTCTTTTTCAGCCTTGAAACGTACATTCTTCAACATCTGCGGCACTGTTTCGAATTGCCGGACCAACTCTGACGCCTTTTTCCCGGTCTCGACCATGGCCGCCAGAAACTGCAACCCGGCGATCAGCCCGTCGCCCGTGGTGGCATAGTCTGTCATCACGATGTGCCCGGACTGCTCGCCGCCAAGGTTGAAGCCACCCTCCCGCATGCGTTCGACCACATAGCGGTCGCCCACGGCAGTGCGCTCAAGGCGCAATCCGTGCCCGGCAAGGAATCTCTCAAGCCCAAGGTTGGACATGACCGTAGCCACCAGTGCGCCGCCGCGCAGCTGGTTCGCCTCGGCCCAGCGCGCGGCAAGCAGCGCCATGATCTGATCGCCGTCGGCGACATGGCCCGTCTCATCGAGGATCATCACCCGGTCCGCATCACCGTCCAGCGCGATGCCAAGATCCGCACCGTGGGCCACCAGTGCCTCGGCCGCTGTCTGGCAATAGGTCGATCCGCACTTGTCATTGATGTTGAAGCCGTTGGGCGTGACCCCGACGGGGATGACATCCGCCCCCAGTTCCCACAACACCTGAGGCGCCGCCTTGTAGGCCGCACCGTTGGCGCAATCGACAACGACCTTGAGCCCGGAAAGCTGGCCCTTCGCAGGGAATGTCGTCTTTGCATATTCGACATAACGCCCCAGCCCGTCGTCGATACGTTTGGCGCGCCCGATATTTCCCGGCTGGGCAGGCTCGATCTCGCCCGCGACGATGGATTCGATCTCGGCTTCGGCTTCGTCCGAAAGCTTGAAGCCATCGGGGCCGAAGAACTTGATCCCGTTGTCATGGGCAGGGTTGTGGCTGGCCGAGATCATGATCCCGAGATCGGCGCGCATGGAACGGGTCAGAAACCCGACCGCCGGTGTCGGCACCGGGCCGAGCAACAGCACATTCATGCCGGTCGATGTCAGACCCGCCGTCAGCGCGTTTTCCAGCATGTAGCCTGACAGCCGCGTGTCCTTCCCGATCACCACCCGATGGCCGTTGCGCCCGTCTGTGCGAAAATACCGGCCCGCAGCCGCGCCCAGCTTCAACGCGATCCCGGCGGTCATCGGCCATGAATTTGCGGTGCCCCGGACCCCGTCGGTACCGAATAGCTTTCTGCTCATGTCGTTTCTCCCAGCGTCACGGCCTGCCAAAGCCTCAGCGCCTGTTTTGCTTCGGTAATATCATGAACGCGGTGAATCTGCACGCCCTGCGAAATCCCCGCGAGCGTGACTGCAAGCGTTCCGGCGACGCGCTGATCCGCCCTGTCGGCCCGCCCGATGGTTCCGATGAACCGCTTGCGCGAGGCGCCAAGCAGCACCGGACACCCCAGCCCGTGGAAAAGCGACAGACCCCGTATGAGGGCGAGGTTATGTTCGGTCGTCTTGCCAAACCCGATGCCGGGATCGACGATGATCCTTTCGCGGCGAATGCCCGCGGCTTCGGCCATCGCGATGCGGGCCGCAAGGTAGTCAAAGACGTCGAGAAGCACGTCATCATAGCGCGGATCGTTCTGCATCGTCGCGGGATCGCCCTGCGCGTGCATAAGGCAAAGCGGGGCGCCGGTTTCGGCAACCACTTGCGCCAGAAGTGCATCATGGCTCAGTGCCGAAACATCGTTGACGATGCGTGCACCCGCACGTAGCGCCGCTGAGGCCACATCCGCCTTGCGCGTGTCGATGGATATCGGCGCCGCGACCCCGGCTCCGGTCAGGGCGCGGATCACGGGTTCGATACGGCCGGTCTCGACATCGGGGCTGACCTCGGCCGCGCCCGGCCGGGTGCTTTCACCGCCGATATCGAGGATGTCGGCCCCGGCAAGAACCATGCTCTGCGCATGCGCAACCGCCGCATCGGCAGCCTGGAACCGCCCTCCGTCGGAAAAACTGTCTGGCGTCACGTTCAGGACGCCCATCAGCCTTGGCCGGTCCATCCGCATCCCCGCCAGATCGGGGCGCGGATCGCAAAGGCGGCGCAAAACCTCTTCGGGCACATCGCCGACCCCAACGATCCTGCCTGGTGCCCCGCGCTCCAGCCTTTCCAGACGGTCAAACCAGCACCACCCGCCCGCAAGCCGGGGGGCGTCGGGTGGGCATGCAGCGTCGGTTTGTGCCAGGGGACGGTAATAGATCATGCTTGGCGGTTTAGGCCGGGCCGGTCCGGGAAGGCAAGCTGCCGCTTCAGGCCCGTTCGACCGGCACGCGGCAATCTGCCGGAATTGCAACATCGCCGTGAACGACGATCCTTGCGGCGCCAAGATGGTCGGCCAACCAGAAGGCCAAGACCTCGCCTTCGGCGGATTGCGGTGCGCCGGGGGTATCGAGGACGAGTTTGGACGGCGCCCAGACCATGATCTTCCGCTGCCTTGTCGCCCAGTCAAGCTCGGTCCGGGTCGCCACGAGCGCAAGGTCCCGATGGCGCGACGCGAGGGCCCATGCGGCCTGCTCCAGCTCCAGAAGGCCGATGCGAAGCCGCGCGGGTTCGGTGTCCGCCTCGGGCAGGGATTGACCAGGGGAAATCAGCGCGACGATGAGAGCGGGCCCCTCGGCCCGAGCAATGTCGGTCGGATAGCGGCCCGGGGCAAGAATGTGGATCGACGGGGCGGGAAGATCGGTGACAGTATCCGGCGACGGGATTTCGGATTTGCTGCGCACGATTTCGACGCCGAGAGCATAGGGGCCGCGATCCAGTTTTTCGATGCGCAGGAAAACGCGGGCAGCCTGGGGTTCACGCAGAATTCTTGTCGCGATGCGTTCGGAAAGCGTTTCCAGAAGGTTCAGACGCTCCGCCGCCACTTCGGCATCAATCGCTTCGGTCAGCCGGTCATATGACAGGATAAGATCCACATCGTCGCCGGCTTCGCCCTGCGGTTCAAGTTCGACCGCCACATTGAAGCGAAGCCGCTGCAGCGCCCCGCGCTCAACCTCGAACGCACCGATTTCCACGCTGACGACATAGTCATGAAGCGACAATCGATCGGGCGGGTTCGGGCCACCCATCGCTATCGCGCGCCGTTCCGGGTGCGAAAAAGCCAGTTCGGCGTCGTCGGGCATGAAGGTCTCCGGCATGGGTTGCCGTGTATCATACTGAATCGCGCTGGAACGAAAAGCCCGGCCGCCGCGCGACCGGACACCGGCAGACTTCAGTTCATCGCGGTCTGAATCGGCAGGCGATAGAAGATGTGCTGGCCGATTTCAGCGGTCTTCTGAAAGCTGCGCGACCAAGAAGGCCGGACGGCCGGCGTATGAAAATACATCGCGCCATCCGTCAGATTGCGCGGCGCGCCATCCATCATCGCCCGGGCGATCTTGCTGGCGGTCAGCCACGCGGCGGGCTCTGACACGCGCTCGGGCTTGCCATCGCAGGTGAAGGAAAATTGGCATCCATTGCCATTCCCCTGATTGACGACGCCGCAGATTGTCGAAGGGAAACGCGAACTGTCGACGCGATTGAGGATAACCTCGGCGACGGCGACCTGCCCCTTGATGCCTTCCCCACGCGATTCAAAATACAGCGCGGAGGCGAGACACTGAAACTCTTCCCCGCCCTTGGGCTTGGGCAGGCTGTCCAGCCAGCTGACCGAGTATTTCATCATACCCTTCGACGGTTTCGCCGCCGGAGGTGCAAGCAACGACTGCATCTGCGCCGCGTCGAGCTTGCCGAGCGCGTTGTTTTCCTGCCCCAGAAGGGTCGTAAGATCCAACCCCAACAGAGCGGCCGGATCGTTAGACTGGCTCACCGTCATTTCGGCATGCACGCCTCCGGCGAGGGCGAGGAGCATTGCAATGCTCCTGGTCCAGCACTTCAGCACTGACATTTTTCTTTCCCGAATTACTTCGTCGAGCCACAGCCCCCCAAAGGCGATGACGGCGCGGGCATAGGCCAAATATGACGCCGCGTCTACCCTTGTGGCAGATCGGCAACATCCAATCGGCTGGAGATGGCCGGTGTTTCCGGAAGGGAAACAAATAACGCCATGACCATCAGAGCCAACAGGTCATGCTAACCTGTTGATAGAAAGAAATTACTTTTCTTTCGCCAAAGGTTCAAGCAGGGCAGAATGGGCCGCTGCAAGTCTTGCCACTGGCACCCGGAATGGCGAGCAAGAGACATAATCGAAGCCCGCACGTCGACAAAAGGCGATGGAAGCGGGGTTTCCTCCATGTTCTCCGCAGACCGAAATCGTCGTATTTGGTCGCATTTGACGCCCGCGCTCGGCCCCGATGAGCAAAAGTTCGCCGACGCCGTCTTCGTCAAGAACGTGAAACGGGTCCTCCCGGTAGACACCTTGCTGGACATAGTCGCCCATGAAGCGACCGGCGTCATCGCGCGAAAGACCGTAAGTCATCTGCGTCAGGTCGTTTGTTCCGAATGACAGAAACGCGGCATGCTGGGCGATTTCACCCGCCCGCAGTGCCGCCCGCGGTGTTTCGACCATGACGCCCAGCCTGTAGGTGAACTCTGCGCCCATCGCGTTGCGCACCGCGACAGCGACCGCATCGACCCGGGTTTTGACCAGTTCCACCTCGCGTTTGGCGGAAACAAGCGGGATCATGACCTCCGGTTCAACGGTCGCGCCCCGCCGGGAGGCTTCAACCGTTGCTTCGAAAATCGCGCGGGCCTGCATTTCATAGATCTCGGGAACCGTCACGCCAAGCCTTACGCCGCGCAGACCGAGCATCGGGTTGAATTCCGAAAGCGCTTCGACGCGCCGCGTAACCTCTGACAGGGGCCGGTCCAGCGCCTCTGCCAGTTCGTGCATGCCCTCGCGGTCATGGGGAAGGAATTCGTGAAGTGGCGGGTCAAAGAGCCGGATACAAACCGGCTGGCCCGCCATGATGTCAAACAGCGCGATGAAATCGGCGCGCTGCATCGGCAAGAGGCGATCCAACGCGATCTTTCGGTCCGTGGCGGTATCGGCGAAAATCATCTCGCGCATCACGGTCAGGCGATCTTCGTCGAAAAACATGTGCTCGGTCCGGCAAAGCCCGATCCCGTCGGCTTCGAACATTCGAGCGGTCCGGGCATCGTCGGGCGTGTCGGCATTGGCGCGCACGCCAATATCACGCGCGTTGTCCGCCCAGTGAAGAAGGGTCTGGAACCATTCGTCGAGGGCGGGTTCCAGCATTTCCGCGTGCCCCGCCAGCACCTCGCCGGACGTGCCGTCGATGGTGATCACATCGCCTTCGTGAAAGACGCGCCCGCCCTTGACGGTCAAAGTCCGTTCGCGGCTGCCAAGCGAAATCTCCGACGCGCCGACGATGCAGGGCAAGCCAAGGCCGCGGGCGATGACGGCGGCATGGCTGGTGACACCGCCGCGTTCGGTCAGAACGGCCACCGCCGCGTGCATGCCCCGTATATCCTCGGGCGCCGTTTCGCGGCGCACCAGTATGCAACGTTCATCCCGCGCCGCCGAAGCCTGAGCCTCGGCCGCCGTGAAAACGATCCGGCCCGAGGCCGCGCCGGGGCTGGCGGCAATACCGCGCGCGATGCGGTCACGCGGGGCGCGCGGATCGATCTGATAGTGCAACAGTTCGGAAATGGCCCGTGGCTCGACCCTGAGGATCGCGTCTTCACGCGAAATTATCCCCTCTTTGGCAAGGCTGACGGCGACGCGTACCGAAGCCCGGGCAGACCGTGCAACCCGGATCGCGTCGATAATCCTCAGCGCCCCGTTCTCAAGGGCGAATTCAAGCTGCATTTCTTCACGCAACTTGGCACGGCACCGGCGACAATCGTCCTGCAGGGCGGCAAAAACCGCCGGGGCGGCTTCTTCAAGCGAATGGCCCCGCTTGTCCTTGACAAGGTAGAGCGTTTCTTCGGATTTGCGGTTGGCCGGGTTCAACCCGCGAAACCGCCCGGTGACCTGCGTGGCGCCGGACACCGGTTCGATCAGCTGGATCGTGCCGCGACCCGAAAGACCCGGTCCGATCTCTTGCGCCATTTCCTGCACGATCAGTCCAAGTGCCGCATCGTCCGGCGCGCCTTTCGCCTGACGCAGAAGCCGGGCGGTGGTGCCCTCCCATGCCCGGGCCATCGAGCGCAGGACCTCGGCAAGCTGGCGCGCGCGCGACTGGGGAAAGGCCTCGTCCATCTCGGCCTCATAGGCCGCTAGTGCTGCCGCCAAAGCCTGTGGCGAGGGTTCGGCGGTGAACATGTCGGGATCGAGGCGCGCGACATGTATGGCATAGGACTGGACGAAACCGAGATAGACGGCGTCGGCGAATGCCTGACCATGATCGCGGGCCAGTTCGGCGTGCTTTTCGGCGTTCATCCCGACATTCAGCACGGTTCCCGGCCCGCCCCATTCGGGATTTGCCGGAGATGGCCGGATCGAGCAGAGGGCCCCGCCGAACAGGGTTTCGATCTTCGCGGTATCCGGCATCTGGCCGGCCGCGATGGCACGGACCGTATCGCAAGGGAGGGCGACCGTCTTCGGAACCGCAAGATCGAGGCGGATCAGGCGTTGCAGACATTTCGCGCGCCAGCCGTGGCGCATGGTATCGATCGCCGCCGAGGGCGATATTTCGGTAAACTCAGCGAAAGTGTCGTGTTTCTGCACTGCGGCAATCCTTGTTCATCCGCAGCATATAGCGGATTACCGGTCGCGCAAGCCTAACCTATGGCAGGGCCGGGGGGCTGTCTGCCCCCCGG
>JAGRDO010000042.1 GCA_020447005.1 Paracoccaceae bacterium | reverse complement strand
AACCTGGTCGAGCGATTCTTCTGCACGCTCAAACAGTTCCGCCGCATCGCCACCCGCTTCGAGAAGCACGCCACCAACTTCATGGCCGCTATCGCCCTCGCCGCAACCCGCATCTGGGCCAGAGCTATTGAGTCCGCGTCCTAGACGATCACAACATGTCATGTTTTCGCAAAGACAATCCGCGCCGGACGGGGTTGACTTGGGCAGTGCCGCGCTTCACCTGTATTTTTCCCTGTCAGCCATAAGATCGAGGCCACCATGTCCATTCCACAGTCCGGCGGCGGCCCGATCGAACGTCTCGATCAGCTTGCCGAATATCTAGAGGCCGGGAACAAGCCGAAGGACGATTGGCGCATCGGGACCGAACATGAGAAGTTCGGTTACTGCAAGGATACGCTGAGGCCCCTGCCCTATGACGGGCCACGTTCGATCAAGGCGATGCTGGAAGGCATCCGTGATCGCTATGGCTGGGCGCCTATCGAGGAGCAGGGTAACATCATCGGTCTGGTGAAGGACGGCGCGAATATCAGCCTCGAACCGGGCGGACAGTTCGAGCTTTCCGGCGCACCCCTGGAGACGATCCACCAGACATGCGACGAAGTGAACGCCCATCTGCGCGAGGTGCAGACCGTCGCCGACGATATAGGCGCCCGGTTCATCGGCCTTGGGGCGGCGCCGGTTTGGACGCATGAGCAGATGCCGATGATGCCAAAAGGGCGTTACCGGCTGATGACCGATTACATGGGCCGCGTTGGCACCCATGGCACCCAAATGATGTTTCGGACATGCACCGTGCAGGTAAACCTCGATTTCGAGTCGGAGGCAGACATGGTGCAGAAGCTGCGCGTCGCGCTGTCGCTGCAACCTGTCGCCACCGCTCTTTTTGCCAATTCGCCCTTCTTCGAGGGCAAGCCCAATGGCCACAAAAGCTGGCGCAGCCGCATCTGGCGCGATCTGGATCCGGCACGGACCGGGATGCTGCCTTTCGTCTTTGAAGACGGAATGGGGTTTCAGCGCTATGTCGATTATGCACTCGATGTGCCGATGTACTTCGTCTATCGCGACGGCAAATACATCAACGCGCTTGGCCAATCCTTCCGCGACTTCCTGAAAGGCAAGCTACCTGCGCTCCCGGGTGAGAAACCGACGCTTTCCGACTGGGCCGATCACCTTACCACGATCTTCCCGGAAGCACGTCTGAAGAAGTTCATCGAGATGCGTGGCGCAGACGGCGGGCCATGGCGCAGGCTCTGCGCGCTGCCTGCGCTCTGGGTTGGGCTCATGTACGACCAGTCCGCGCTTGATGCGGCCTGGGATCTTGCCAAGGGTTGGGACCATGAGACGCGCGAAGCATTAAGGGTGGCTGCCTCGGTCGACGGGCTTCAGGCCGAGGCGGGCGGGGTAAAGATGCGCGACCTTGCCCGCGAGGTCGTGTCCATCGCGGAGCAGGGCCTCCAGTCACGCGCCCGGCCCGGTGCGAACGGAATGATCCCCGACGAAACGCATTTCCTCAACGCTCTGCAGGAAAGTATCGAAACCGGTCTGGCGCCGGCAGACGAGCTTTTGGAGAAATACCACGGCGAATGGGCTGGCGATCTTTCCCGCGTCTACGCTGAATACAGCTACTGATGCCGCTCGGCAGCGGCCGGCGCGAGCAGCACCAGGGGCCCGTGATCCGGCAAGCGGGATCGCGCCGTGCCCGGTGCTGGCGGTATTGCCCGTCGAAGCCCGCCAGACGCGCAGGATGGTCGTGGCGCCGATCGGACTTCGCATTATGAGCGGCCACCAACCGGAACGGCCAGTGCCATGCAGACACGATACCCCGACCGCAAGACCCGGGACCAGGACAGTGAGATTGCAAAGCCGCGAAAATGGGGGATCGAACCTCCGCCCTTGCCAGTGCCGGCGCCCCCGAGGACCAGACCGTCGATCATTGCAAGAACAATGCACGCAATGAAGTTGAACCGCGAGAATCACCGGAACTCCGCACGCCTGGTAGGGGCTGAAAACGTGGGGCACTTGGTGAATCAGGGGTAAAAGGCTTCCGTCACGCTCATTTCAAACTAGCCGCAGTGAGCATCGTCATCTGAAGTCGGGCGTGCCTTGCCGATGGCCTCCAATGCCTTGACGGCCCCAAATGACAGAGCCGCGCGATCCTTTGCCGCGTCGAACTCTTCCGTTGCCTTCAAGATCTCTGTCCCCAGCTTCGCTCGTCGCGATCGCATGAGTTGTACATAACTGTCCACCGCAGCCATCGTCGCAGCATCTTCGGAATCCACTTCGGTGAGCGCGCGTTGAACCAAACTGTCGTTTTGAACGCCCCTTGCCGTAACTTCAGACAGGTCCTGCCCCACGCGCCTGAGTGTGGCCAGGCTGATATCCCGCCGCAACTTGACGATTTGCATCAGTCTTTCCGCTCTTTCGGCTCGATAGGTCATTTATCGTATCTCCGGCGCGCCTTGAGACGCATCGCCTCGGCGAAGCGAATGGCCGCTGCAACCGGAGCATAGTGCTCAGGACGGATCTCTGCGCCTATGTCGACACTTGCAAAGATTGCCCGCGCCGTCGGAGGATCGGACCGTATCGGAACGCCCGCCGCGGCGGCGGCCTCACGAATCTGGCCGGCAACAATATCAGTCCCTTTTGCAACACAAAGTGGCGCGCGGCCACTTGACCTGTCCCACCGGAGGGCAACGGCGTAGTGGGTCGGGTTCACGATCACGACGTCCGCTTTCGGGACATCGGCCATCATCCGGTTCAGTGCGATGGCCTCCCCTCTCTGGCGTCGCTGGGCACGCAGGTGCGGATCACCCTCCGATTGTTTCAATTCATCCAGCATTTCTTGCCGGGTCATCCTGTTCCTGCGCAAGAATTCACTTCGCTGCCAGAGATAGTCCAAGGCGGCGATGGAACCGCTGATCAGCAATACGAGAAAAAGAAACTCGACGATAACCGTCATGGCTTCGGCCGATATGGCTGATGGCGGTTGTGCTTGTGACGTCAACGCCCGATGCATATTGCGCCACAGGAAAATGGACAGCAGCGCCGAGACGATGGCAAGTTTGGCAGAGCTCTTTGCGAATTCAAACAGGCCGCCGCGCCCGAACTTTTGCTTTGCATTGGCGACCGGATTGATGCGCGACAGTTTCGGAGAGAGCTTTTCCGGCGCGAATACGATGGCCCTTTGGGCAAATAGGACCGCGAGCACGGCGACGGCGGGGCCGAGAAAGAAGGGCAGCAAGGGTACAAGGGATGCGCCCACGATTCCGGTCGCGAGTGCGGGGCCTCCGCCAATAATGATCGGCGCCACGACCTCTGCCCGATCGATCATGGTCTCAAGCGCCGAACCCGCAGCTAAAAGCGCAGGTGCACCAATGCCGGCAGCAGCCAGCAGCAATCCGGCATAGGCGGCGGCAACGGAAAGCTCGGGCGATTTGACAACCTCGCCTCGCTTGCGCGCATCTTCAAGCTTTTTCTGGCTAGGTTCGTGCTCCTTTTCAGCGTCAGAATTTTCACTCATTGCGGGGCCCCGAACGGATCCGAGAGCATCGCTCCAAATGCATCAGCCCAGATACTAAGGCCGATGGGCGCGGCAATGCACAAAAGCAAGAGCGCGCCGGCCGTCAAAGCGGGAGCGCCGACAAATGCCACCATGAGCTGCGGCATGGCCCGGTTTATGGCACCCAGTGCGACATTATAGACCAGGGCGGCAATTACGAACGGGGCGGCCAAGCTGAAAGCCAGCGCAAAAGCCCATGAAACCTGACCGACGCCCAGATCTTTCAATGCCGCGGCAACCGGGAAAATCCCCGGCCGAAGAACGGAATAGGAAAGAATAATAAACTCGACCAGTCTGACATGCAGCCCCAGCATCAGAGCAAGAGCCAGACCACCGGCGACCAACAAGTGCGAAACGGAAGGCATCGGTTCTCCCCCTGCCCCGAAAAGCTGGGAAAGGGACATCGATTGCGCCGCGATGGCGCCGGCCATTTCCAGTGCCAATACCGCCAGCCGAAGAACTATACCTATGATCAGACCTGAAATGGTCTCACTCGCCATCGATGTCAAAATGCCGGACAGCCCGGAAGCGAGCGGGGCAACTTCACGTGCAACGGCAGGCGCGACGATGGCCGTCAGGCTGAGCCCGATAGCGAGTTTCACGCGAACAGGCACCTGTCGCTCTCCGAGCGCTGGCAACAGCGCCATAGCCGCACCGATGCGCAGAAAAACGACAAAGGCCACCGCAAGACTTTGACCCGCGATATCAAGAATAGTCTGCAATTGCCCGATCATGCCTGAACCAGCCCCACGATGGACGGCTTCGCGTCAAACCCGATTTCGTCAAATGACAGGACCGGTGCCGAAATACCTTTTGCGCCAAGCACCGTTTTGAGAAATCGACGGCGACGCGCAGATGTCACGATTGCCGGGAAGACACCCTTTTCGCCCGCGACCGAGATCTTTTCGGAAATGTTCGCTGCCAGGCGATTGAACCTGTCGGGCGGCAGCGCGACATCTACCTGACCGCGGTCACCTTCAACCTGATGGGCCATGAACACGTCTTCCCAGTCCGGCGCCAGTTGTATGAGCGGAAGCGTTCCGTCCTGGCGGCGGATTTCCGCGATGAGCTGGAACCCGAGACGGCTTCGCACATGTTCGCAAATGGCTTCCGGCGTCGCGAAACCCCGAGCTTCGGCAATTGCTTCCAGAATAAGGGGAAGATTTCGGATGGACACGCGTTCTTCCAGCAACAGCCGCAAGACCGCCAGCAACAAATCGATCGGCACTTTGTCCGGGATCAATTCGTCGAACAGCTTGCGGTTTGCCTCCGATCGCCCCCGATCTGAAAGGTTTGTGCTTTCATCCAGCAGGCGGCGAACCGACCTTAAAGTCACCAGTCTTGGAAAGTTCTTTTTGAGAACTTCCAGCAGGTGGGTTGCCAGAACCTCGGTCGGGCCCACAACCGTGCAACCGGCCAGCGTAACGTTCTCCTGCTCGGCCGAATGAATCCAGCGCGCGGGCGCGCCATAGACCGGTTCACGAACATCCTGACCCGGAGGCAGCACCGGGTTGTCGTCGGACATCAGCACCAAGACCCTGTCGGGATAAAGCCGATCTCCGGCCTGCTCGACGCCCTGTATACGTATCCGGTAGCGACCGACTTCCAACGTCGGATCGTCGGTCAGGCGGATCTCGGGAAGCACAATCCCGAAGGCCGCAGCAACATGGTTGCGCATATTGACTATTCGCGCGTCAAGACCGGTTGCCGGATCAAGTACCATCGACACGAGACCTGGCGAAAATTCGACGTGGATCTCATCAAGATCAAGTATGTCACCAATCGAATTACGCTTTTGCGGTACGTTCGCCGGCTTCTCCGCCTTTGCCTTCTCCGCTATGGCGCGTTCAGCCGCCTTGGAAGCCCGGCGAGCGGCAAAGCCGAGAATTGCGGCGCCCGCAACAAACGGCATGAATGGCAGGCCGGGCACCAAAGCGAATAGCGACATCAGCACGGCCACCGTGGCGAGTGCGGAAGGGTATTTCCCAAGCTGCCGAAATAGTTCGAGATCCGCCGCACCCTTCGCCCCGCCGCGCGACAATAACAAAGCGGACGCAATCGAGATGATGACTGCCGGGATTTGACTTACGAGGCCGTCGCCTACCGTCAGGATCGCGTAGGTCTCCAATGCGCGACCGACCGGCATGCCGTGGAGCGTGACCCCGATGATCAAGCCGAAGACAAGATTGAGCAATGTGATGAGCAAACCCGCAACCGCGTCGCCCTTCACGAATTTCGACGCACCATCGAGCGAACCGAAAAACGTGGTCTCGGCCTGCTCACGCTCTCGTCTCGACTTGGCCTCGGCATGATCAATGGCACCGGCGTTCATGTCGCTGTCGATCGCAAGTTGCTTTCCGGGCATCCCGTCCAATGCAAACCGTGCGCCAACCTCGGCCATTCGTCCCGCGCCCTTGGTTATCACGATAAAATTCACGATCAGGAGCACGCCGAACACCACGAGTCCGATCAGAACGGAACCGGACATGATGAACATTGCGAAGCCTTCAATGACGTTCCCGGCAGCGGCGGTCCCGGTGTGGCCTTGCCCGATAATCAGCTTGGTCGAGGAAACGTTCAGTGACAGCCGCAACATGAGTGATGTCAGCAGGATCGTCGGAAAGGCCGAGAAATCCAGCGGCCGTTCGATGAAAAGCGTCACCGTGAAAATAAGGATTGCCAACGCAAATGAGGCTGCAAGCCCAAGATCCAGCACCCATGCCGGCATCGGAAGGATCATCATCACGATGACGGCCATAAGCGCCATCGCAAGCATCACTGTGGGCCGAAAAACGTCGCGCGGCAACTTGGGCATCAGTTGGTCACCACAGCTTGACCGCTCGGTGAAAAGAGCGACAGCCCACCGCCATTTTCAATTGGAACCAGCGAACCGAGTCCGAGCGGGGCACCGGTCTGGAGCAACGGATAGGTATTGACGCGCGCAACGAGGTAGTCTGGCGCAGACCCGGCAGGCGGGCTACTGTCGGACAAGTCGGCGGTTACGATGTCGTCAGACCCGGCATTTTCCGCGATTGAGTTGCGGATCCGTTCGAACCTGGCCTGATATTTTTCGGCAAAATTCCGGGTTCGGGAGTGATAGGCACCGGCCGCCTTTCCCCAGGATCCCATCTCTTCCCGAAGTGACAGCAAAAATCTTGCGGCATAATCCGCGTTCTTCCGTGGATCGAACATGTCGTCGATTGAAACGAAGGCTTCGCCGTGCCACTTGTAGTTGATCTGGAAACACCCGATGTCGAAACTGCGGGCTCCGCGTGCAAATTCCTTATACGCAAAATCGCGTGCGGATGCTTCGTCATCAAACCAATACCCCTTGCCCTCCATGTTGACGGTCCAGGGCCATGGCTGAAGGTCCCTGCCCCGCTTCCGGCCGGTTTCGGTACGGGTGATCGCTTTTAGGACCGAAACGGGCACGCCAATCCGACGGGCAGAATCCGCGGCGGCAATATCGCAAATTTCTGCAATTGAGGTGTTTGCAAAGGTTGGCGTCCCGGCCAGGAACGCAACCAGACCAAACATCGACAACATGCTGGCTGTGACCCGGACTGTCCGGAGCTGGATCTTCACATCTATGGGCATTCTATCCCCGACCTGCACTTCTTGCATCGGCTCAAGCCTAGGGTGCGGTAGTTGACAATTGGTAACCGCCCTGAGGGTCACTTGGCCTTTTCAGCGGGTGAAGAATAGGCAAAGAGATCGGCGATTGCCTGACGTGCGGACTGGCTTTCGCCGATCAGGTTCCGCGCCTCGGCAAGTGGCCCGGCCGGACTGGTCGCTTCGGATGACACCTCGCCGCCTGCGGTATCGACCGCGCCCGCGGTTCCCGTCTCGCGATCCAAGCCGAGGCTGGTGATCGCCTGGCCAATCTCCTGAGGGGCGTGCCTTGCCGCGGCAACATAATCTCCGCCTTGCCAGCTTTGGCGCGAACCGGCTTCAGCCTCGCCGGATTGCGAATAGCGCTCGGCTGCGCTCAGGTGCTCTCCCATCATCGCCAAAGCGTCGGCCTGCAACCGCAAGGCCTGGGCGTCGCGCAATCCCGACAGGATGTCCAATGCCCCTTGCGGGTCATATTCTGCCAGGGCGAGCCGGGCGGCCAGCCTGCGGCCTCGTAATGTGTGCGCCGCCTCTCCTTCCAGGAGTTTTCGCGGCAGGTTCGAAAATCCCAGCGCGCCCATCCTGTCGGCTGCATCCAGCCGAAGTTCCAGGTCCGCTTCTTTCATGAGAGGGTCGTCCATGTGCGCAGTGATCGCGTCCATGAATACCTGATCGTTACCGCGTTTCGTCACGGCTTGAAGCAACGAACGAAACGTCGGCGCTTGGAGTTCGTTGGGCTCGCGCTTGCGCCACTCTTGCAAGGCAAAAAAAGCGGCCGAAAAGTCTGACGCACTCGACAACGCCAGGATATGTGCCTTTTCGAGTTGCGCGCCAATCGGTGCATGTCGCAATTCATAGGCCAGGGCACCGGCGCTTTCTGCCAGTGCCGGCGAAACGGCCTCACCCCGATCGATCTTCGACTCGATAGTCAACACCAGCGCCTGCGGAGCATCGGGGCTGTTGCTCAATGCTATGGGCTCGAGTTGGCTTTCCGCAATTTCTGGATGACTCGACGCCAGCGCAATTTGCGCAGCGATCATGTGAAGTTCATTCTCGTCGTTGGTCTCGGCACGCGAAATGGCGTTGCGAATGCTTCGTGCTGCATCGGCATGATGAAATTTCAGCAAACGTTCCGATACCTCCGGGCCCAACAGTTTGCGCAAGTGAAGTGGAAGCCCTGAAAACGCGCGGTTCACTGCCGCGGTATTTATCGTGGTGCCCGGAAGAAGCTCATCCGGCGCAAGCAACGCCCAAAGCGCTGCAGACGTGTCGCAATCGGTCATTGCCGACAGGATGCCGGACGCGGGCGGATGTCGGTTGTCCAGGATGAGCGCGATTTCGTCGAGGGGGGCGCCTTCAGCCTCGACCCCGGGGAATGCGCGTAAGACAGCCTGCGCTTCGACGCCAAATCCAAAATACAAATAGAGCCTCGCCAGATCGAGCACGAAGTCCGGGTTGGGCCTGTCGAACTCGCCGACCAGCCGGGCGCGCTTTTCCGCGATCTGGATCCCGATGGGTCTGTCGTCACCCCAGCTTGATATCGCGAATGCGGAATCCGGCAGACACGCCAGACCATCGCCGGTCATTTGATTGTGCGTGTCTCCCGCCAGCATGTCGCGGTCGATACTGGTTTCAGATTGAATATGCCCGTGTGGGAAAGGCTCTGATTCATGTGGATCACCGGCTTCCTGCGGCGCCGATTCGGGGCCGGTTAGCGCACGTTTTTTGGTGCGCCCTGACTGCGCGGACTTGTCGAATAAATCCACCTCGATCAGGCCCTGCGCAGCGGCGCGCCCGAGTTGCCGGAACAGTTCAGCTTCGGTCTGCGCCAAGCGGCGATTTGGGAATGGCAGTTGATCAAGCGGTGCGAGTTCCGATTGCGCATCATCGATCAGCGGCAAACGGAGTTCACCGGGGCCGGTCTCGTGACGGTCATGATCGATAGCAGTTGAGGGCACGCCTTGTTCGGCAACAGTGGTGCGATCCACCGGCATTTCCGGAACGGACGTGTTTTCTTCCCTGCTTTCTTCGGCCGGTTTTTCAGCAACCGATTCTTCAGGCAACGGATCACTTGGTGCCATGCCTCCCCAGAAAAACTTCAGCTGCTTGTCTGGAAGGGTTTGGCCAAGGTAGTCGGATGTGCGGGGTGGCGTCGAAATACCGCGTTCCGCCGGTATCGGTGCCTCAACATGGGAAACCTGTTCGGAGGCTGCATAAGCCGTTTCTGCTTGCGCTTCCTCTGTCGCCAATGGGTCCTCGGCCACGGTTGGTTTGTCTTCGGCCGCAGTCTTTGTATTCGTGCTGAGTTCGATGGGCGCTTGCAACCGGCGCTCAAAAGGCGAGTCAGGGTCCGCCGCACCGTCAAGTACGTCAATAACGACGGCACCCGAAGCGGTTTCAAATGCCTGGGCGTGGCAGTTGCAAGTCAGCGAAATATGCAGCCCGGCTCCCGAACCGATCTCGACCAGGTCAGATATTCGCTGCCGCCCGATAAGCCGGAACACGCCGGAAAGATCAAATGTCACGTCACTTGCATCAAGGCGAAGCTCATACCCGTCATCGCCGCGCCCCAGCATCCAGGGATGGGTTTTTTTGAGGTCGAGAACCAAACGCGAAAAATCGCCATGCTCGCCGCTGCGAACTGTAATCGTTTCGGCGAACACGGCCGACGCCGGAATGCATGTTCCGACAATAAACGCCGCGAGAACATTTCGGACAAAGGCGATCATGCGGCGTCAGCTTTGACTGCCTTGAGCGCCTCCTCCAGCTCGGAGAAACTGGGGCGTATGTGGTGCGGTGTATTTTGCCGTCCGACTTCGATGCAGATATTCGCCGGATGACTGTGCAGATTGGCCACAAGAACTTCGCGGATAAGATTGTAGAAGTGGCTATCCTCTTCAATCACCGCCTTGAGTTTCACGGCAAAGGGACCGACGAGACCATAGGCAAGAAAAACGCCAAGAAATGTGCCAACCAGTGCGCCACCAATCATCTTGCCCAGAATTTCAGGCGGCTGGTCGATCGACCCCATGGTCTTGATAACACCCAGAACCGCGGCGACGATGCCAAGGGCGGGCAAACCGTCAGCAATTGACTGAAGCGCATGCGTTGAATGCATTGCATGATGCAAGTTGGCATCGAGCTGCTTTTCCAGCACCTCTTCCACCTGATGCGGATCGTCATAGTTCATCGAAGCCGAGCGCATGGTGTCACAAATCAGTTCAACCACCGAATGGTCATGTTGAATCTTCGGGTACTTTCCGAAAATCGTCGAGGCCTCTGGATTTTCGATATGCTCCTCGATTGCCACAGGGTTCTGTTTGGCAAGCCGGATCAGTTCAAAGAGCAGACAAAGCAGATCGCGGTAATCGTTGGGCTTCCAATAAGCCCCTTTGAAAACCTTGGAGACGTCCTTCAGCGTGTGCTTGATCCCTGCCCCGTCGTTCGACACGACAAAGGCGCCGACGGCTGCGCCGCCGATCATGATCATCTCGAACGGCAGGGATTTCAGGATTATGCCAAGCTTGCCTCCAGCCGCGATATAGCCGCCGAAAACCATGATGAAGATGATCGCTATGCCGATGATTCCGACCATCCGCTGTTCCTTTCATTCCTCGTTTCGGCCAAGCCGACATCTCGACCGAGCTTCGCAGAGCCCGGTTAACAATCCCTCATCCAGTCAATTTTTCGGTGCGTTCGCGTTTCTTCCAGCCAGCAGCACGCTGATCGTGTAGGCGGTTTTGGGTTCCAGCCCCGCCATCAGTGCCGCCGCGGCGTCGGGCCGCATGCGGGCAAGGAACCCGGCTGCGAAGTCCGGGTCCATTTCGCCAAACAGCGCGGCAGCATCCTTGGGCTTCATCTGCTCATAGACGGCGACCAGCTTGGACACGTCCTTTTCGGCAGCATTGTCGGCTTGCGCTATGGTCGCGGCCAACGTTTCTTCGGCTTTCGCAAGCGCTTCCAATCGTTTGTCGATCTCGGTCTTTGCAATTTCAACGGCGCGCGCCCGATCTTCGACCTGCGCCTCACGTTTTTCCAGCCGTTCCGCCCTGCCCTGAAGATCGTCGAGCATGGTTGCCACGTCCGGGTTCACCTCGCAGATGCCATCCGCCGGCCCTTGAACCGGCTCTTCGCTTGTCGTTGCCAGTGCGTGGCTGGCCTCTAGCCCGACCCGGATCATCCCGGACCCAAACAAGAGGGTCGCAATCACAAATAACGCGCCACGCCCCGCCCGGGTTCTTCGACGTCTTTTCACGGTATCGGGCCTGTTGGGATTGGAGATGTCAGTCATCCGGCGGCCTCTACCCGGTTTTCGGTTTCGGCGCGACGGCGCAGAACGCGTAGGCGTCGGCCGTCTGATGCCGGCGATTCGGGAAGGTCGTGCAAGGTCGCAAGCATCAACTCCAACTTCCGCGCGGCGGCTTCGGCGCGACCGGTCATTTCATCCAAAGTGTCGGAAGACTTGGCCGCCATATTCCTTGCCTCGGCGAGGGTTCTGGTCATGTCGTCAACCTGCGCGGAAAGCACGGCAATGGCGCCGCCCATTCCATTCTCGAGCTGGTTGAAGGCTTTCAGACGCCGCGACAGCACCAGGCAATATATCCCGGCACCAATCGCTCCAGCGCCCAATAGTACATTGGCAATGAACTCCATGGGCCGCCCCTAATTTATGACAAATTCTGTTACGAGCACGTCGCGCACGCGCCCCTCGCCCGCGACCATCTGGACGCGCCGCAGCATCTGTGCCCGAAGCCGCACCAAGGCCGTGGGGTCTTCCAGATCACGTACTTCGACAGCCCGAAGATATCCGTTCAAAACGTCGACCACGCGCGGCAACAAATGCACAAGGTCCTCCTCATATTGCTTTTCAACCTCGACCTGCGCAGTGAAGTGCAGGTAACGCCCGCCGGGTTCGGTACCTAACGAGACGACAATCGGCTCCAATGGAACGAAGGCGATGTCGGGCAAGGCTTCGACGCTTGCATGGTCTGCCCCACCTCCGTGTCCGTTTCCACCAAGGATCAAGCCGGTATACATTGCATAAAACCCGCCGCCGCCCAATCCGACCATCAGGACAAGCCCGATCAAAAGCGGCAACTTGGACCGCTTTTTAGGTGCTGCGTCTTGCGGTGCCTCGTCATCTGCCATGGCCGGTCCTTAATCTTGGGTCCGATCCCGTATAGCCCGGTTGGAACTAACCGATTGTTAAGCGCGATCGGAGAAGGATGCTGGCATAGCGGGCAGAAGTCCGATGCGGAGTGCCATATGCAACAGATGACTGCCGTCTGGCAGAACCTCGATACCCGACGCCAGATAATCGTCGCCATCGTCACGGCTGCAGTATTCGGTGCAATCCTCTTGTTGGCCAATATTGCAACGCGACCAGGCATGGCGCTGCTTTACGCCGGCCTTGATGGCAACCGGTCTGGCGAAGTCCTGGCCGCTTTGGACCAGCTGGGCGCGAATTATGACGTAAGGGGAACGGCAATCTATGTTGATTCGTCGCGCCGTGATGAGCTTCGCATGTCCCTTGCCGCAGAAGGATTGCCCGAAAACAGCGGTACCGGCTACGAACTTCTCGATTCGCTCTCGGGATTTGGCACCACATCGCAGATGTTCGATGCAGCCTATCTTCGTGCCAAGGAAGGCGAACTTGCACGGACCATCACCGCGCTGCCGTCAATCAAATCCGCCCGGGTCCACATCGCTGATTCCCGCGCACAGGGTTTTCGCTCGGCCAATACGCCCACCGCATCCGTCGCGGTCAGCTCGACCACGGGCGGAATAACGGTTCAGCAGGCCAAGGCACTCAAATATCTTGTGGCCTCGGCTGTCGCAGGACTGTCCCCGGACAACGTATCCGTAATCGATGGCGAAGGCGGCCTTGTCGAGGCGGGCGACCCGGCGACAGGGGCGGTGCCGGATGACCGCGCAGAGGCGCTTCGCCGCAATGTGGAGCGCATTCTAGAGGCGCGTGTGGGCTATGGAAATGCAATTGTCGAAGTGTCGGTCGATACAATCACCGAAAGAGAATCGATAACGGAAAGGCGGTTTGACCCCGAAGGTCGTGTCGCCATATCGACCGATACGGAAGAGCGCACCAACACGTCGAAAGACAGCGGCTCAAGCGCCGTGACCGTGGCATCGAACCTTCCATCGGGTGACGCCAGCGGCAGTGGCAAGTCGTCTCAGAGCAACAATAGCGAAACCAGAGAGCGTACAAATTTTGAAGTCTCGGAAACCACGCGGGAGGTTCTGAGAAATCCAGGCGCCGTTCGCCGCCTGACCGTTGCAGTTTTGGTTGACGGCATCAGCGCCACGGGGGCGAATGGCGAGGTTGAAACCACCGCACGCAGCGATGAGGAACTTGCATCGCTGAAAGAGCTTGTCGCAGCAGCCGTCGGTTTCAATGCCGAACGCGGTGACGTGATTACAATCAAGTCGATGGCATTTGAACCGGTCGCCGTTCCCGCGGATGCACCCGGAGGATCCTTGATCGAGACATTGGGGATCAATGTCATGACTGTGATACAGCTGAGTGTCCTCGCGATAGTGGTCCTCGTCCTCGGACTATTCGTGCTGCGTCCGATCCTGTCCTCGCAGCGCGAACGGCAACCGCTGCCTGCGCTTCCACGGCGGCTGGATAGCCCGGCTTCCCAAGGTTCAGCCCTGACAGGCGAAATCGACGACGGAGACGACGTTCCGAACGCCTTGCCGGTTTCCGGACAGCGTCCGCAGCTTGGGGCGGCCGAGCCCCCTGCCGACCCGGTTGCACGGCTTCGCCATCTGATTTCGGACCGCAAGGACGAAACTGTCGAGATACTGAGAGGCTGGATGGAAGACAGCGAAGAGGAGACGACGTGATGGCAAGACGGGTTCAACTCGAAGTGTTTGAGCTTACAGACATGACCGAGGAACGGATCGAGCTTGGTCAGGTCGAACTGGAGGAGTGCCGACTGGCGGCATACGAAGGCGGCTATTCCGCCGGTTGGGAAGACGCAACCATTGCGCAGGATAAGGAAATCTCGCGGCTGCGCGCCGATCTTGGCCAAAACCTTCAGGACCTTTCCTTCACCTATCAAGAGGCGCACGCGCATGTTCTCGCCACTCTGGAACCGCTGCTGCAGGATATGGTCGGCAAGGTGTTGCCGGCGATCGCAAGGCAATCGCTTGGACAGATGGTTCTTGAGCACCTGATCCCGATGGCACGGGACCTTGCCGATGAGCCGATAAAGGTGGTTGCGAATCCGGTAAATCGGGATGCTCTGGAAGACATGCTGATAGCCAACTCGCCGGTGCCTCTGGTTTTTTGCGATGAACCATCGCTCGGCGAGGGTCAGGTTTACCTGCGCTTCGAGCAGGAAGAAGCCCGCATTGATCTGGATAGCGTGATTACCGCCATTGCCTCTGCGGTTTCATCCTTCTTCAAGATTCGGAAACATGACGAGGAGAAAGCTCGTGCCTGATGACATCAAGCCAATTGCCGCCGAATCCAGCCCGTTCAATCAAATCCCGATTGAGATCACCATTTCGGTCGGCCGCGCCAGACCACTTGTTCGCGAATTGCTAAGGCTCAAGCGCGATGCCGTGTTGCCGCTTGATAAGCGTGTGGACGATCCTGTCGATCTCTATGTCGGTGATCGGCTGATCGCACATGGCGAGCTTACAGAACTAGACGGCGACCAGGCGGGGCAACTTGCCGTACGGCTTATAGATATCGCCGATCTGAGAGACGGGCTGGAATGAAAGCCGGATCGAAATTCCCGGAGCGTCTGAAAACAAGCGTCAAACATGTGCTCGCGGGCATGGGACTGGCGATGATCGCCCTACCTGCTGTCGGTCAGGAACTGAACCTGACAGTCAGCGGTCAGACCCTGTCCGGACAATCCTTTCTTCTGATAGCGCTTGTAACCGTGCTCAGTTTGGCACCGGGCCTTGCAGTAATGATAACCTGTTTTCCGTTTATCGTTACGGTGCTTTCAATTTTGCGCCAGGCCATCGGCCTCCAACAGTCGCCTCCCAATATGCTGATCGTATCTCTTTCCCTGTTTCTGACCTGGTTCATCATGGAACCTGTATTTCAGGCCGCGTGGGCAGACGGAATCTCACCTCTGATCGCCGGAACGATCGATCTTTCGACGGCATTTGACCGCGGTATCTCTCCGTTTCGGATGTTCATGTCCCAGCGCGTGGATATCGCCACCTTTGCTTCACTTGCAGATCTGCGTCCCGAGACTGCAGGAATAACCGACACTGCATCGGCCCCACTTTCGTTGCTGGTTCCAAGTTTCATGCTATCCGAGATTGCGCGCGCGTTTGAGATTGGTTTCCTGATCTTCCTTCCGTTTCTGATCATTGATCTGGTCGTCTCTGCCGTCTTGATGTCGATGGGCATGATGATGGTTCCTCCGGCGGTTGTAGCGCTGCCGTTCAAACTGGCGTTTTTTGTCGTTGCGAATGGTTGGTCTCTGATTTCGGGCGCCCTTGTCAGAAGTTATTTCTAGCCCGTGATCTGAAACCTCGCTTCTCCATCAGTTTGGCGCAGGCCTGTCTGAGGCATGCCCAAGTTGTTTTGGGGTGGATGCAAAGGGTGGATCTTCCGTCCGTCACGCGGTCATTTCGGCGGCATTGCCATTCCCAAAGTCGAATGTGTCAGCCCCGGCATGATGATGCGCGACGGTGGAAAGTTGATTGCGGGGACGAAAGATGGAGTGGATCTGGTACAGTGCCACCAGAAACATGTGAGCCTGTCAGGGCGGTTTGAACCACCCCATCAGTTTCTCGCCTTATCGGGGCAGCCTCTGGGATCCTTCAGTTCGATTGTTCAATCCCTTATGCGCGCGCCGATCGGCGTCAGTGCGGAAACCGACCTTCAGTAGCTGCGCAGCTTATCCGTGATCACGACACGCGGGTTACCCTTTTCAGCAAGCACCGGGCGGGTTTGGCATCTCGGCGCGTTGGAAGAAGGGTGCCGAGCGCGTCTCTATTGGCGTCCACAAAGCGCCAAGGTCAGTATTTCACGCCGTTGAACGGGATCACGACCTCGTCTACATGCCATTTGTCGATCTGGACGCGACCGGTCGCGCCGGACGCAATCGGCAAAATGCCGGCCAGAAGATCTTCGACCTCTTGCGCGCCCATCGCGGGCCGGTAATTCGCCTACACGGCATAAGCGATGATCTCGCGAAGGGAACGAAAACCCTACTGGCACAGCACTGACGACGGAACATCCGTCCATCAACAGCTAGCCTGCACGATCCCGCCGAACAACGTGGCAATGCCTCTCGCTCGTCTGACGCAGTTCCCGGACTTTCCGCTTCAGTTCCTTGATCCTATCCGTCTCGGCACTCGTCAGCCTACCGCATTACCCGACGGCACGTGCGGCCTGCTGATACCAGACGCTCAGCCCGTCGAGTGAACACCCTAGCTTCGGCGCAATCGCCTTGCAGAACGCGCTGTCACCGCCGTAGTCCGCGCGTTTCCCTCAGAAAAGCCGAACACCGCGTTGGCGAAGCTCGGCCGGGCAAGCGGGGTGCATTCCAACTTTGTCAAAGGGCTTATCATTCGAGTGATTTACTCTCCGGTTAACCCGTGGCGGTTCGAACTCGCCAAGACCTTCACCCCGGCACCTGTCAATCTCTGACCCAGTGTTTCGCTCATGCCGAACAAAGCCGGGGACAACGTCGCAACCCAAACGACACGAGGTTTCGAAGACAGTGCGATCCGGTCGATCGACCAGACGTGACTGGATCAGGTGTCCTGACGAACGAAGTCGATGATAAGGACATCGCGCACAGTCGGCCCCAGCGACTTGCGGGCGGCCTCAAGAAGCGCACCGCGAAGCACTTCCATGTTGTTTGATGATGTAAAAGTTCCGCTAAATCCACCCGTATTCGCGTGATCGAACAAGACTTGCAAGAATTCGTCGCGCAGCTTCGGCTCCCTTTGAAAAACCGCTTCCGTAGAGCCAGGCGTCACTTCCAGGCTGATCGAGAGAATAACCAACGCGGTCACGTCGTTACCTTCGACAACGGGTACAACAAACTGATTGTTCAGCTTGACGAATTCGGGCGCGGAATGGCCATCATCTGTTTCTGCGTGCGATGTCTCGCCGTGTGCTTCCATGTCTCCGGCTGAGTGAGATTCACTTTCGGCTCCGCCGTTTTCGCCGGGGTCGATGACGACCTCCTCCGCCGGTGGTGGCCGCAAAAGATAGCCGGCACCGCTGCCGGCGCCGAGCCCGAACATTGCCAAGAGAATTGGGAGTATCTTGCCCACGAGCAGCCCTTTCAGAACGGAAGCAACACGTCAGCGACCTGTTGGCCATAGCGCGGTTGCTGCACGTCAGTGATCTGGCCCCGGCCGCCGTAGGAAATCCGGGCTCCGGCAATCTTGTCGTATGTTACGGAATTCTGACGCGAGATATCCTCGGGTCTGACAAAGCCGTCGACAACCAATTCCCGAACCTCGAAATTCACCCGAACCTCTTGTGATCCCCTGATGCGAAGAACACCGTTTGGAAGGGCTTCAACGATGGTCGCCGCCACTTTGAGGGTCAGCTTTTCCTTGCGCGAGACCGATCCGTCCCCTTGATAAGCAGAGGATGAGTTTGCGCTGACGGCGTTTCCAATACTGGCCCCCGCTGGGAGCTTTTCGTCGATCCTCTGAGGGATACCGAAGAGCTGTGGGATACCCATGCCTTCGGCACCTGAACGAGACCGGCCAGACGAGTTTGACAGTTCAGCCTTGTCATCGATTTCTATCAAGACAGTAAGAATATCGCCGCGATTTCTTGCCCGCCGGTCGCCAAGCAGCGAGCCTGGCGCTCCGGACCAGAGCGACGAAGACGCGGTTCTGCCACGCGGGGCAAGCTCGGAGGGCAGACCCTGGCTTGTCATGGCAAAATACTCGCTGCCGTTTTCCACGGGCGTGAAGGCCGGCGCCTTGCCCACTTGGTCAAGCCTCTTGCAACCAGCCACGGATAGCAAAAGCCCTACAACAAGTATCACTCTCATCAACGATCTCCTCTCAACTGTCGGTTTGAACCCAGACGGAACCATCCTCGGCAATTGTTCCGAAAAAGCTGGCACGTGAGGCGGGGTTCATGACCCTGATCCGTTCGCCGACACCTCCGGAAGCGAGGGCCCGCCCTTCAACCGTTATCGTCAGGCCTCCGGCGCGGTACCGAAGTTCCACGATCTGGTTTCTTGACACGATTGTCTGCGGGCCAAGGTCTGACAGCCTGATCGGCCGGCCCTGATAGATCGCGATGCGGGTTTCCAATCCGATCACCTCTTGCGGCGACGAAGCGAAGCCCGGGATGTCTTCGGTCCCGACAACCAGATCTGCCGGGCTGATTACGGTTTGCGGACGAAGTGTGCGGGCGGCAAGCACGGTATCCGCCCTCAAAGGGCTTCCGTGAAGGGCGAGGACTGCAAGACCTGCGGCTGAAATGAGACGTCGCATCAGCGGACCTGGGTCGTCGCGCCAAGCATCTGATCAGCGGCGGTAATGACCTTGGCATTCAGTTCATATCCGCGCTGGGCTTCGATCAGATCGGTGATTTCGCGTACGGCATCAACCGAGCTGTCTTCCAGAAACCCTTGCCGCAAGGTTCCAAGCCCACTTTCCCCTGGCGCGGCGATCGTGGCCGGACCCGAAGCCGCTGTTTCAAGAAAGAGGTTCGACCCCGTCGCTTCCAGCCCCTTTTCATTCGTGAAACCGGCGAGCGTGATTTGGCCAAGCAATTGTGGCTGCACCTGAGAATTGAAATAGGCGTAGACTTCGCCCGACGCATTTATTGAAAGCGAGCGCGCATCCGACGGAATAGTAATGCCAGGCGCAACCTGGTACCCGTCCGATGTCACGATAAGCCCGTCCCCCGTGCGCTTTAAAGCGCCGTCGCGCGTATAGGCCGAAAGCCCGGAAGGCAGGGTGACTTCAAGAAATCCCATTCCCTCGATCGCCACATCGAGATCACCGCCAGTCGCCGAGAGCGAGCCCTGAGCGACGTTGACGGTCACCGCCGTCGGCCGGACACCCAGGCCAATCTGAACCCCCGTCGGCACGATCGTGCCGTCGCTGGCATTTACGGTGCCCGGCCGGGTCAGTTGCTGATAGTGAAGGTCGGCGAATTCTGCGCGGCGGGCATTGTAACCCGTGGTCGACATGTTGGCGAGGTTGTTGGAGATGACATCTACCCTCATCTGCTGGGCGCTCATCCCGGTCGCCGCAATCTGCAATGCACGCATGGGTTAGCTCCTATGTTCTGCCAAGTGTCTGAATGACCGAGCGGATGCGCTGATCCTCGGTGTCTAGAAAACCCTGTCCCATCTCATAGGCGCGCTGAACTTCGATCATCCGCGCAATCTCGGAAACCGGATTGACGTTGGAGTTTTCCAGAAAGCCCTGAAATATGTGGCCATTCTCTAGCGGTTCCACACCGACTACCGAAGTAAACCTTGTGCCACCATCATGGACCAGACCCGAAGGGTCGGAGGGAACGAAAAGGCCGATCTGGGCCACGGGATTGCCCGAGACCGAAACCGTACCGTCCTGGGCAATGGCGATCGGACCGGCATCCGTCGGAACGAAAACCGGCGCGCCGCCGGCATCGAGAAGCCGCATCCCGTCGGCCGTTACCAGTTCACCTTCAGGTGAAGGGGTGAAAGCACCGGCGCGGGTGAGCTGATCACCCTTTGGCGTCTGGATCATGAAAAACCCGTCGCCCTCGATCGCAAGATCGAAGCTTCCGCCGGTCTGCACCAACGTTCCCTGGCTGAGGTTGATGATCCGTCCTTCCGCAGTCGCCATCGACAGCGATGGCTCTTCGCCTTCAAGATCCGCAAGGTGTTCGGCGAAGATGACGCCTTCCTTGCGAAAGCCGGTGGTCGAAATATTGGCGATGTTGTTCGCCACAGATCGCATTTCGGCCATCAGGCCAGCCTGGCGATTCAGCGTCGTGTAGCCCGCGTTGTCCATGGCTCTATGACCCCGCAATCAACGGAATGATACTGTCCGAGAAAAACGATACGAGCATTCCCGACATGAAAGTCATCGATACCCAGAACACGATGAGCATCGCGCCCACTTTCGGCACGAAGGTCAGTGTCATCTCCTGAACCGAGGTCAACGCCTGAAAAAGCCCGATAGCCACGCCCATGACCAAGGCAACCCCCAGCAAGGGTGCAGCGATCACGACCGCTATCCAGAGTCCCTGGCGCAGGATGTCGAAAAATACCGCTTCCTGCATGATCACACCGGCATCCGCAGAATTTCCTGGTATGCTTCCACGACCTTGTCGCGAACGGTCACCGCCGTTTCGACGGCGAGTTCGCTGGCGGCGAGTGCTTCGACCAACGCGTGTGGATCCGCCCCGCCGATCATTGCTGCCTTTGCGGTCTCCTCTCCCGCGCTCAGCGTCTGCGCAAAATCTGTTGCCAGTTTGGCAAAGGCATCGCCGGCACCGGTCGGCCCCGTCGCATTCTGCGACGGTTTGGTGGCCGCCCGGGCCTGAGCATAGTTCTGGGCCGCAAATGAGGTTTTCACATCCATTCTGGGTTTCCTCCTTCTTATCGGCGCAGAAGATCGAGCAGGCTTTGCGACATTTGCCGCGCCTGGTCGAACATTCTGAGGTTCGCCTCATAGCTGCGCTGCGCTTCGCGCGCGTCAGCGATTTCGACCACCAGATCGACATTCGAGCCATCGTAGTAGCCGTTTTCATCCGCCATCGGGTGGCCGGGATCGAGAATACGGGTCAGTTCGGTCTGATCGAGTTCAACGTCACCAAGACGGACAGCTCCGGTCGCCTGCCCGTGCTCCAGAACCGATTCAAACGCTGTTGTTTTGCGGTGATATCCAGGGGTGTCGGCATTGGCGATGTTTTCCGACACGTGGCGAAGGCGCATCGCCTGCGCTTCCATCCCGCTCGCCGCGATCGAGAGGCTGTTTGAAAAGTCGCTCACGGATCTGCCCCCTTATCTGCGTCCAAGGCTTGCGCGCAGGATCGATATGGACTTGCCGTAGATGGCGAGTGCCATGTCATGTTCCCGACGGACGTCGGCGGCCTTTACCATCTCGGTTTCAAGGGAAACGCTGTTGCCATTCGGGGATAGCGATCCGCGTGCGCTGATCTCGGGCGGAACAATCTGCATAGAATCCGCCTCGCCGCCGACATGTCCGGCGCGGGTGTGCCGCATGTCAGCGCCGGATTCGGAGCGATAAGTTTTATCAAAGTCGGGCAGATCGAGGGCGCGATAGCCTGGTGTATCTGCATTCGCCACGTTCCGGGCGATGGCCGACTGTCGGGCAGCGGCATGGGCTGCCAGCGACGCGGCCAGTGACATGACGTCTGGTTTTTCGAACATCGGGGCTTCTCCTCCGAGCTTTCAATCAAGCCTTAACCCCGATTCCTTTAGAAAGAGTAATGCGGAACAAAAGGAGGCCAGAATGGCTATGCCAGACCTGAACGCACTCAGGGCCGAGATTGATACGTGCAGTGTGATGCGGCGGTTGTTTCGGGTTCTTCGCGCGTCCGGCGGCGTGGTTACCCTTTCGTTGGGCGAGGCCGGTTGCCGAATTGGCGACAGGGTTCGTTTTGTTGATCTGCCCGGCTCCGGGGGAGAGGTTATAGCCTTGGAGCCTGGCATCGCGACGGTTCTGCCGGACCGCGAAGTTGACGGCCTGCAAATCGGGTCTCGGGCCGAGATCCTCGGGCCTGTGGAAATCGCACCCGATCCTTGCTGGGTCGGCCGCATCATCGATCCCTTTGGAAGACCGGTGGATGGGCGGCCGTTGATGCGCGGGGCTGTTGATTATCCGGTGCGCGCCGATCCGCCCGCACCAGCCACACGCGGGCGGCTTGGCGCCCGGCTTCAGACGGGGCTCAGAGTTTTCAACACTTTGCTTCCCATTGTCCGAGGGCAGAGGATCGGGCTTTTTGCAGGGTCGGGCGTCGGCAAGTCATCGCTTCTTGGCCAGCTTGCCCGTGGTGTCGAGGCGGACCTTTCCGTAATCGCGCTGGTGGGCGAGCGGGGGCGCGAGCTGCGCGATTTCGTGGAAGATGTGCTGGGGCCGGACGGGATGGCGCGCAGCATCATCATAGTTGCCACATCCGACCAATCGGCATTGATCCGGCGAAGAGCAATGTGGACAGCGATGACCGTCGCCGAATATTTCCGCGACAAGGGGATGCAGGTCCTGTTTCTGGCCGATTCCATTACCCGCTTTGCCGAGGCCCATCGGGAAGTGGCGCTGGCCGCAGGCGAGCCACCGTCGTTGCGCGGATTTCCCCCTTCGACGGCACATCTTTTGACCGCCCTGACCGAACGCGCCGGGCCGGGCAAGGCAGAAGGGGGCGACATTACGGCGATCCTGTCGGTACTGGTCGCCGGATCGAATATGGATGAGGTCATTGCCGACACGATGCGCGGTGTGCTTGACGGCCACGTCGTTCTGGACCGCGAGATAGCCGAGCGTGGACGGTTTCCCGCGATCAATCTTTTGCGATCCGTATCGCGGGCACTCCCAGCCGCCGCAACCGGCCCCGAGAATTTGTTGATACAGCGTGTCCGCCATGTGCTCGGCGCATACGATCGGGCTGAAATGATGATTCAGGCCGGTCTCTATGCAGCAGGATCCGATCCCCTGGTCGATCTTTCTATCCGCCTGTGGCCGGCTCTTGATGCCTTCATCGCCGAGAAGGAAACTGACACGGTTGACGGGAGTTTTGCGCGGCTCGCGGAGATCTTCGATGCCGTCGATCAAAAAAGGAAGGAAATGGTCTGAATTGTAACACCGGTTTGCAGAGGGCAAGCGCAGCCGAGGTTGGGTGATTCGTATCCGTTCATGTCCGGATAACAGCCAAAATTTGCAGATCGTCAAATGATAGCCGTTCATCGGCTATGGCATGGGCCCGTCGGGCGGAAACGACTGGCTTCAGGTATTAAAAGGCACGGGCCCGCGCGGAGCCGCCTTGCAACAAAGTCAGTGCAGATGCTGCCGAAGAATAGGCCGCACCAAAGCCCGCGTTGTCCGAGCGCAGAAGGTAGAGCCGTATCAAATGTTCACTCGCTTCGCCTTCGCCAAACCCGGCGATGTCCGAGAAACCAAGAAAGCGCTCTGACCGATCCTTGAGAACCTCAATCTGCTTGTCGAGATCGATGCCGGCGAAGGCCTCCGGAAGTCCAAAGGCAGTTTGAAACACTTCGCGCAAGGGCGCCGACCCCAGGATCGTGAGCCATTTGGCATCGCCGGAAATCGACTTTCCGGCGATCGTACCAAGTTCCCTCTCCGCATTCATGGCCAGCCGTAGCTGATCGTTTTGAGTGCCAACGGCTTCCTCGAACGCCTGATCCTCATACCGATCAAGAATTCGGTCCGCGAAGTCGGATAGTTTCGTGCGTGGAACGGCGTAGTCCCCAAAACCGAATTCCCTGGAGAAGGCTGCATAGCGCTTGTCAGCGAGCCTATTGGCGAAAGCCTCAGGATCCAGGGTGCCTTCTTCAAGGACCTTCTGGACAAAGTACTTGTTGGAAATATCGTCAGAAAGACCGAAAGCCCGCAGTGACACAGACAGTAGACGAAAGTCGGCGACAAGGTCCTTGGCCGAGTCGATCTGACCGATACGCTCGCGGAAATACTGCTCGGTTCTATTGACGCTTTCGGACTGCGTGAATGCCTGCTGCTGTGCCTCACGGGTTCGGGTCAGGAATTTCCATCCTGCGTAGCCGCCAAAGGGAATGACCGGAGAAAAGCTCATCCAGCGCCCGCAGCCAATAGCCGCGCTTCACGCGGCAGCAATGTCCGCAGGGCTTTCATGGCCTGATAAAACTGATCGTCAAGCAACGCTTCCGTTGCTGCGTTGATCTGGCTTCGACTGTCCGGGTCCGTCAGAGCCTGACTGAGTTGTTCCAACCCGCGCAACATCTGATGGCGTGCATTGGCAGGTTCGGCATCGCCTGACAGCACAAGCTGGGCAATGTAGCAGACCCGCCTGACCGGCGTGTTCACTTCCTCCGGGTGAATCGCATCGCGCAACCGAAGAATGTTCGCGTTGGGCGTCATGATTGCCAGGCGCGCGCGTTTGTCGCCGTTTTCGATCACGGCACCATTGATCAGCACCCTTTCCCGCGGCGCGAGTTTCAAAACAAGACCGCTCATACCGCTGCCCCTTCTTGCCGAAGTCCGCGCATCACGGCTGTGTTTATTTCGACCAGAGCATCCACGCTCGCCTCACCCGCAAGCACGCGCCGCGTGTGATGGGTCGTAAACTCGGATAGGTAAAAAATTCGGGCCCGCAAAGCGGCTGGCAGTGCGTTGGTCTCAATGGCAACATCGGCGGCCAGAGCGTTCCAGAGCATGCGATTGTCATGCAGGACACTTACCAGTGACTGAAAGTCGCATTCGCCTCGCGCGGCCACCCCCAGTTTTCTTGTGATGCGAGAAAAGATTTCGTACTCGGTTCCACGCTCTGTGCGCGTTGGGGCTGCAGCTGCCGTGTAGGCGGATTTTGCCAGAAGTTGTGCGTTCACTTGAATACCTTCCGATGACGGTTTTCGTCAGTTCGCGGCTTTCCCGCGGGAGGCCGGGGCGCCCTTCAGGCGCCCCGGCTTTGCCAAATCACCGGAACAGCGACAGGATGTTCTGCGGTGCCTGGTTTGCAATCGAAAGCGACTGAATACCAAGCTGCTGCTGTACCTGAAGTGCCTGCAAGCGGGCGGACGCCTCTTCCATGTCGGCATCAACCAGCGTGCCAATGCCGGTTTTCAGCGCGTCGGTCAGCTTGCCGATGAAGCTGGACTGAATCTCGATGCGTCCCTGCACCGAGCCGAAAGCTGCCGCACTGTCGATCGAGTTCGCGATCAAGGTTTCAATGTTGTCGAGAGCCGCGTTGGCACCGGCATTCGTGGTGACATCGATCGAGTCTAGGCCGAAGAGACCGCCCGATGCCTCCCCACCGGCGTTACCGGTTGAAGAGAATGACAGGCTGGAGCTTCCGCTGCCATCATTGTCCACCTGCAGACTCCATTGCCCGGTGGCACTGTCCTGAACCGCTTTTGTCGAAATTCCGGTCAGCCCGGCAGAGTCAACGGCAGCTTTCAGACCCTTGGCGACATCTTCCATCGTCTCGTACTTGCCGGCGATATAATTGTACGAACCCGTGCCGATCGTTACCTTGTACCCGTCCCCTTCGGCGACCGCCGCTGAGGTGGAAAAGTCGATCTGTTCGGCGCGATAGGTAATATCGCCGCTGGTGAGCGAGAGGCTTCCCGTGCCATTCAGGCTCGTGATGACCGATCCGGTTGCGTTACCCGTCAGACCGGACACGGCAACCGACGCCGTATCGAAGGCGCGGGTCGACGTGATGGTCAGCGCGCCGCCGGTAGCGGAAGCGGTAATGCCATCGAGGCCAAGTGCGTTGATCGCACCCGAAAAGAAGGCGGCAGCCTCATCTTCGTTGTCGCCGGTTGTTCCGGTGAAGTTGAGATCAACCCCGGCAACCGTGATGACAGCCGCAGATGCCGAGTAGTCGGCGCCCGAGCCGGCAAAAGTGACGATTGCGGTGTTTCCGGCCGATGCGACGGCTGTTGCACTGTTGGCAACAACGGCGTTGGCAGCAAGCGACGTTCCCGTTCCGTAGACGCCCGCATCAGTCGTCAGATCCTGACGCGCCACGGTGATATTCGAGGCAGATACCGCTCCATTTGCTCCACGGTCCAGCGACGACAGAATGTTCATGTCGTCCGTTCCCTTCAGCAGGTTCAGACCGTTGAATTGGGCGGCGCCGACGACGGATTTGATCTGTCCGGTCAGCGCTTCGATATCGGCCTGGATCTTTTCGCGGTCGACGTTCTGCTCTTGCGCGGCAACGATCTTGCCTTTGATGTCCGTCAACAGATCGGTAACCGTTTCGCTCGCCTGACGGGCGACTGCGACGGTCGACTCCCCCAGCCCCAGGCTGTCGGCGATCCCCTTGAACCCTTTGACATCCGCTTCCATGACCTTGGAAATCGCCCAGACTGCGGCATTGTCTTTCGCCGAACCGACCGATTTGCCGGTCGAGATTTCATTCTGGGTTTTGGAAAGGCTGTGATTGATGCCTTTCAACGTTTGAAGGGCGACCATCGAACTGGTGTTCGTCAGAATACTGGACATAGTTACATCCTTGAATGTTTGGCGTTTTCCGCCGGATTTCATTAAGCCGTCTTCAGACGGTGCTAGAGGCGTTCTGACCGTTACGGACCGGTCCACCACCGCTCCGCGCCACCCGATTGGATGCAGGTCCGACCTTGTCCGGTGATCGCTAAGGAAGTGCTAAGCGGCAAAACTGTTCGCAGCAAATTTAATGCAAATTCGTCTCGTATCAGGCGCGACGTTCCAGGTTTCCGCCGCCGAAGGTAACCCTGCGTTTGTCTCCGTGCCTGTCGTAGGTTTCGAGTTCGCCGCGCACCTTGCGAATGGCCTCCAGCCTTGTCCTTGCTGCACGAATTCCAGCCAGGGCCGCCCCCATCAATCGATGGTTTTCGTTCGCATCCAGACGAAGCGCATCGAGTGCGGCCGCAGATCTGGGCCCCCTGACTTCAGGCAAGGCCGCGAGACATGATGCAGTCTCTTCCGTCATGAGGGCAAGGGCGTGAAGCCTTCCGTCAAGCAGCGCGCCCCGTGCGTCCCGCAATAGCACCTGCAATCTTTCCAAAGGATCCAAGGTTTCATTGCCCATCAAGCGCTCTCCGCTTCAAGGCTTCAAAGATGTTCTCGGCCAGCCCGACGCCACCTTGTTGCGCCATCAACTTGGCCTGTTCCGATCGAAGGAATGACGAAAACTGCTCTTCGCCGACGCCGCCGCCCATTTCGCTTCGTGCCTCGCCGAGCCCTGCGGATTTCAGCATCTCGGCAAGGAATGTCGCTTCAAGATCGACAGCTACCTGTCGCAGCGCGTCGTCGCTTTGCGGGGATCGCGTTGTCGGCATCGAAGCGGCCACTTGTGTAACTGTCATCACGAAATCTCCAATTGCTCGGAATTTCCGCAGTATCGGCATGGCAGAGTAAATTTTCCGGTAACTCTCATCTGACAGGATCGGCGCGTCGGCAGAAGTCGTGGATCAGATGGATCGAACCCAGAACTCAGTTTTTCAGCGGATTGTGGCCGCTCATAGCGTCCCTGGCAGTGCCCATGAAGGCGCCCGTTTGCCTCCCGGGCTGTTCATTCAGGCGTTCGCGCACTCTCGGGGCGGAGCGGGACCCGAACCGGGAAATGATCCAAAGAATAACGAGACAGCAATATCTCGATCAGATCGAAAGGGTGTTGGACCGGAAGTTCCCTTTAACCCTTTGATCCAGAACGTCCACGCATCGGGCCTGGAGGTTGCTGCAGATCGCATTCCGCTGACTTCCCCGGCGACCGTCGACACAGAAGCTGCACCGAAGTTATCGGAATCGATCGACGAAACGGACACCACCGCGACGTTCGTTATGGCGGCTGGCGTCTCGCCACCGCCATTGCCACAAACCACGTCATCGGGTTTGGACGTCTTGGGCGCAGCCGGCCCCGTGCAAGACAGTTTCGGAAGCAATGCACCTGGCGCGGAACCTGCGCCGACGCCCGAACCATCGCCGACTGGATTTGTGTCCAATGGGGGCGATGGTACCCTCGGAAATGTCGCAAGCGAAGACGTCTCCCGTCCGCTGGACGCCACGGAAAACCATGGTGAGCTTTCGAAGCCCTCAACGCTACCTGACCGGGCGCAGCCACAAGGCATTGCGACCGATCTTGACGCGTCCCTGCGGGTGCCGGCCGACCACGAGGGCAGTGCTTCGGGAAAATTCGGCTGGCTGGACGGTACTACTCGGCGGGGCTTGGATCTTGCGGAAGAAAAGCTGGTGCGATCCATCGGCGACCAGAACAGGTTACCGGCCGAACAGGAACGAATTGACGAAGCGGCAAAAAAACACCCGCTCGAACCGGGCACGGGCCTTCGTATCCGCACCGATCCTGTTACCGCATTGACGGATGAAGCCATCCCCTTTGGGCATGGTTTGGACGCCACTGACGCAATTGACGAATTGGCGCGAGGAGTGAAGCTTACCGCACGGCGGGCACCGAACGATGACACGTTTGCTCGACCGGGCCAAACGCCAGCCATGCCTGCAATGGCGCTCGAGGCCCGGGAAACCCGCATCATCGCCGCCGAGGCCACCTTGGCGCCGATCTCTCAATCCGCGCACGCCGAGGTTTCGGCCAATTCGGTTGTCCAGGCCGGCCACGCGCCCAAGATCGAATCGATAAAGGTCGTAGAAAGTTCCACCCTTCCCCCGGCCGCAAACGTTGGGTCGACCAATTTTTCAATGGTGCTCTTCGCGACAGAGCAGGTTCACCCCGAACCAGCGGCCAATGGTGCGGCAGACGGTCCGGATCGAACTGCGCCCCCTGCGGCGGCTGTTTACATACACAATCCGTCACAAGCCCTCGCCGTGCCGGAGGGTAAACCACTGGATGTCACGGACAACAGAGACGATTCCGATCCTGCGCCACCGGGGATTTCGCCCGACCGAATGGAAACCCTGCCACGGCATCTGGGCCCGGTGATCGCCTCGGTCCAGGCCCACGCCGCCGCAACCATCCCGCACGAAATCCACACCCGTCTTGCCGAGCTTGCCCGTCACCACGCCGGGCAGACGATCGAGATCGCCCTGTCGCCCGAGGAACTGGGCCGAATTCGAATGTCCTTTTCGACCCAGGACGGCGGGCTGGCTGTGACAATTCAGGCAGACAGACCGGACACGCTCGATCTGATGCGGCGCAATATCGAGAGCTTGGCAGCAGATTTCCGAGACCTCGGCTTCCAGGATCTGAGTTTTGCTTTCGGTCGCGACCAATCGGCAAACCCTTCGCCCGATCAGAGCGATACCGAATTCACCGACGGTTCCGGCCGGGCCGAAACCACCACGCCCGATGTGCCACCGGTTCACACCTTGGCTGGAATGGCGGACGTCGCTGCCGACAATCGGCTTGATCTCAGACTCTGAAAGGAACTTCAGGCATGGACGCGGTAACCACAGCAAGTGCATCAACGGCGGCGGCAGCCTCGAAGAATACGCAACAGCAAGGAACGCTGATCAACAGCGATTTCCAGACGTTCCTGTTGATGCTGACCACCCAGATGCAGAATCAGGACCCGCTGAACCCTATCGATTCGACCGAGTATGCCCAGCAGCTGGCGACATTTTCCGGTGTGGAACAACAGGTCAGGACGAACACTCTTCTTGGCTCGCTCAACGAACAGTTCGGCCTTTCGGGAATGGCACAGATGGCCTCATGGGTTGGAATGGAAGCGCGCGTGACAGCGCCGGTCTATTTCGCCAACAGCCCGCTGACGCTTTATCCCGCGCCGGCGCAAGATGCCGATCAGGCAGTCCTTGTCGCCTATGACGCACAAGGCAGGGAAGTCACTCGCAACGCCGTGCCGGTTTCCGCTGACCCGATTGTTTGGGCCGGCACTGACGCAACGGGCGCGCCGCTGGCCTCTGGAAGCTATTCATTTCGGCTGGAAAGTTATCAGGGCGGCGAAATGATCGGCTCGACCGAGGTAGAAACATACGGACGGATCGGAGAGGTTCGGCAAGGCCCCGAAGGGGTCGAGCTTGTTCTGGAAGGCGGCGCGAGCATAGTGCCGTCCGATGTCCATGCGTTGAGAGCCGCCTCTTCCTAGCAGTCCACGCTTTTGACGGTTTGATCCCGCCGGGTGAGCATTTGCTCAGTGCAGAGTTCCAATAAAATACGCGCTGGCCGCGAGGGCCAATGCGAAGGCGATCGAGGCCCAGAACCTCATTCTTGATCTGCGAGGGGGCGCAGGAACCCGCTCAGTCTGTTGGGAAAGCATGGCCTCTACAATTCCGGGCAAGCGCGGGCCAAAACGGCTGACAACCAGCGCTGCCTTGGCCAGATCGCGCAACAGCGCTTGCGGGCCGATATTGTCGCGGATGTAGCGTTCCACGACGGGCTTTGCGACCTGCCAGATGTTGATGTTGGGATTGAGAGACCGGGCCACGCCTTCCACGACAACCATCGTCCGTTGAAGCAGGATCAATTCGGTCCGTGTCGGCATTCCGAATCGCTCGGTCACCTCGAACAGATGTGCCAGCAATCGCGCCATCGAAATCTTGTTTGCGTCCATGCCGAAGATCGGTTCGCCGACCGACCGCAGCGCGCGTGAAAATTCGTCAATGTCACGGTCGCGCGGGACATAGCCTGCTTCAAAATGCACTTCGGCAACGCGGCGGTAATCTTTGCGGATAAAACCGATGAGGATTTCCGCATAGACACGCCGAGTATATTCGTCGATTTGGCCCATTATGCCGAAATCAAAGGCAATGATATCGCCGTTGGCGGCTGCCATGAGATTTCCCTGATGCATATCGGCGTGAAAGTAGCCGTCCCGAAGCGCATGGTTGAGAAACAGCTGCATCACACGCTCGGACAGGGCAACGCAGTCATGCCCGGCGGCCCGGATCGCGTCTACATCCCCCAAGGGGATACCATCCGCCCAGCCAAGGGCCATGACCCGTCGCGACGATAGTTGCCAGATCGGAGTGGGCACCTGAAAGCCAGCATCCTTGGCAGTATTCGCCTTGAATTCTGAAGCTGCCGCAGATTCCAGCCGCAGATCCAGCTCGCCCATCACCACGCCTTCGAAATGCCGGATGACTTCGGTCGGTCGCAGGCGGCGCGTGACCGGAAGAAGCGCCTCGATGACGCCGGCGGCGAAATGGAACGCATCAACGTCCTTGCGGAACGCACGCTCGATTCCAGGGCGAAGGACCTTTACCGCGACGTCTTCGTTGCTGCCAAGCACACGCGCCCGATGAACCTGGGCAATGGATGCGGCGGCAACAGGTTCCGAAAACTCGGAGAACAATTCATCGACGGACGCCCCCAGTTCCTCTGCTACCGTCGCCCGGGCGATATGGGTCGGAAAGGGGGGGAGTTTGTCTTGGAGGACCCGGAGCTGGTTCGCGAGTTCTTCGCCAACGACGTCCGGACGTGTCGAAAGGACCTGGCCGAACTTGATGTATGCCGGGCCTAAAGCGGTCAGCGCACGCGTCACCGGCGGAAGTGAACGATCACCACGATAACCAAGCCATTTGAAGGGCCAGCCAACGATGCGTGCGAGAAGGCGAAGCCTGGGCGGCGCGTCCATGCCCTCCAACGCGATCTTCATCGCGCCGGTCCGCTCGAACGTCGCGCCGGTGCGTATCAGGCGCCATATGTTGTGCGGCCCGCGCATCGGTCAGATTTTCCAACCGGAATGCAGGGCAGCGATTCCCATGGTTAGGTTTCGGAACTTGACCTGATCAAAACCGCTTTGGCGGATCATCCCGGCAAATCTGTCCTGATCGGGAAACTTGCGAATGGATTCTACAAGATACTGATAGCTGTCGCGATCGTTCGCGATCAGCTGACCCATCGCAGGAATGACGTTGAAAGAGTATTTGTCATAGGCCCACTGAAGGGCCGGACTGGGCAGGTGGCTGAACTCCAGCACCATCAACCTGCCTCCGGGTTTCAGAACCCGGTGTGCCTCCGCCAATGCATCAGGGATCCGCGTGACATTCCGGACGCCGAAACTGATCGTGTAGGCGTCGAAAGTGTTCGCCTCGAAAGGCAGCGCCATCGCATCCCCGACAACCCAGGCCAGCCTATCGGCCATGTTCTCTGCCGCGGAACGTTTCTGGCCTTCGACCAGCATCCCTTCGGTCATGTCGAGAACCGTGGCCCTGGTTCCTGACGCCCGTCTCAAAAAGCGAAAGGCGATGTCGCCGGTTCCACCCGCGACATCCAATAGATGCTGGCCCTGGCGCGGAGCCAGCCAATCCATCATCGCATCTTTCCACAGTCGGTGAATGCCCACCGACATCACATCATTCATGATGTCATATTTCGAGGCGACACGCGTGAACACATCATGGACCATGCCGGCCTTGTCGTTTTCCGCCACGGTGCGGAAACCGAAATGCGTTGTGCCTGTGGTGCGTTGGTTCATTTGGACTTGCCGTTCAGAATTACTTGTCCTTCTTATAGATGCCTTGGCCGCAGAGACAATGCAGCGCATGGGATCGAGGGAAAGATGCCCGAACTGCCTGAAGTTGAGACCGTGCGTAAGGGGTTGGTGCCCGCAATGGAAGGAAAGTTGGTTCTTTCGGCACAGGTCAATCGGCCCGACCTTCGATTTCCGCTGCCAGAGCGGATGGCCGAAAGGATCACCGGCACACGAATCCTCGGTCTTCGGCGGCGTTCAAAATACATCCTGATTGGTCTGTCCAGCAGTGAGACGCTGCTTGTTCATCTCGGAATGTCCGGGCGCATCCTTCTGTCGGGCACAACGTTGGGTGGGGTCTATTTTGACCATCCGGCGCCGGCCAAACACGATCATGTGGTTCTTGAGATGGAAAGTGGCGCCCGGGTAACGTTCAATGACCCCCGGCGGTTCGGTGCTATGGACCTTTTTGATACCTCGCATGAGGCCGAGCACCGGTTGCTGCGCGGACTAGGCCCCGAACCCCTTGGAAACGCATTCAACGAATCCTACCTGGCGAGCCGTCTGAAGGGCCGCAAAGTGCCTATCAAGGTTGCGCTTCTTGATCAGACAATCGTCGCCGGCCTCGGCAACATATATGTCTGCGAGGTTTTGTTCCGGGCCGGAATACACCCCGCGCGTCCGGCGGGACAAACCTCGCCTGCCGAAGTCGCAGCTCTTGTGCCGGTTATTCGCGCCGTGATCGAGGAAGCGATCGACGCCGGCGGGTCTTCACTGCGTGACTACCGGCAGGCGGATGGAGAGCTTGGCTATTTCCAGCACAAGTTTCGGGTCTATGACCGAGAAGGCCTTGCCTGCCTGAAAGAAGGCTGCAACGGAACGATCGCCCGGTTGGTTCAGTCGGGCCGGTCAAGTTTCTTCTGTCCTGACTGTCAAAGATGACTTGAACCAAGCGCCCGGCCTGATAGGACTCGGCGCCTCACGGATAGGAAGGCGCCCTAAATGGCCTATGAAACACTGATCGTCGAAATTGATGACTACGTAGAACTCATTCGCCTGAACCGGCCAGAGGCCTTGAACGCGCTCAATTCGAAGCTTCTCGAGGAGTTGGGCGCGGCAATTTCAGAGGCCGACAAAAACGAAAAGGTTCGCTGCATCGTCATCACGGGATCGGACAAGGCGTTTGCGGCGGGCGCCGACATCGTCGAAATGTCGGAAAAAAGCTTTGCGGATGTCTTTGGCGACGATCTGTTCGGACGTGGCACCGAAGCTATTCAAAACTGCCGGAAGCCCATCATCGCCGCTGTCGCCGGCTATGCACTCGGCGGCGGATGCGAATTGGCGATGATGTGCGATTTTATCATTGCCGCCGACAATGCGAGATTCGGGCAGCCTGAGATCAACCTTGGCGTCATCGCGGGGATCGGCGGCACGCAGCGCCTTACCCGTCTTGTCGGAAAGTCCAAATCGATGGACATGCATCTTACCGGCCGGTTCATGGATGCCGCCGAGGCGGAACGTTCGGGGCTGGTAAGCCGGGTTGTGCCTTCCGGGAAACTCATCCCCGAGACTATGGCGGTCGCCCGCAAAATCACCGAAAAATCAGCACTCGCGACCTGCGCCGCTAAGGAAGCTGTAAACCGCAGCTATGAGACGACCCTGCGCGAAGGAATACTTTTTGAACGCCGGCTGTTCCACTCGCTGTTTTCGACGGAAGATCAGAAGGAAGGCATGAATGCTTTCCTTGAGAAGCGCGAACCGCAGTTTCGTGACAAATAGTCAAATTATTCGGCCTGACCCGTGTTGACTTATGCCCGACTCGGGCCTAGAAGCGCGGCTTCAGAATTACCCGTACCGAAATCGGAAGACTTGACATGGCAAACACGCCCCAATCCAAGAAGCGCGCCCGTCAGGCCGAGCGTCGCCAGGACGTGAACAAGGCCCGCCGCTCGCGGATTCGCACGTTCCTTCGCAAGGTTGAGGAGGCGATTGCCTCTGGCGATCAGGCGAGCGCTGTATCGGCACTGAAAGTGGCCCAGCCCGAATTGGCCCGCGGTGTAACGAAAGGTGTTCTGCACAAGAACACTGTCGCAAGAAAAATGTCGCGCCTGTCGTCGCGGGTCAAGGCGCTTTCGGCCTGATCTGCAGACATCGCGCAGAGCCTTTTTGAAGGGGCGCCGCCATTGGGGGGCGCCTTTTTTGTGTCCAGGCTGACGTCTTCCAGTCAGATGTTCCTTCTTTGCCAGACAAACGGGATTCTTTTTCGCAGAAGCTGAGTCAAGCGCGAAGTTCTGTTGCGGTACGATGATGAGCCTTGCTAGCGTCGACAGGCGATTCACATCGTCCTTGGGGGGACATGCGGTATCCTTGGGTCAAAGCGGTCGCTGCCAATCCGCATGGCCTGGGAAATACGGTCGGTATCATTGACCGTACTGCCAGCGTTCAGCTGACCATTTGACATGGTCGCTGGGCAACCGACATGTCCGAATTCCCGCGCTTCTCACAGGGAGCGCCAGGCGCCAGGAATTCTCCTGACGCTTTGCCGTGCTGTGAGGATGGACAGGCCGAGCAGTCGCGAAGATGAATGAAACGCGAAAAAGCGTGCGGGACAGCGATTAGGACGTGGGCAACAAAATGACCAAGGAAACCTGGGGGCGGGTGAAGAATGAACTTGTTGGATCGGTCGGCCAGAACAATTTCAAATCATGGATAGAGCCCCTGATTCTTGATAGTTTGCAGGACGGCGTCGCCCGGTTTGAGGTTCCGACGAAATTCATGCGTGACTGGGTGTCGCGCAACTACTCGGAAATCATCCGCCAGCACCTTGCGAAAGCTGGCGCTGAGGTCGAACGTGTAGAGTTCCACGTCGCAGGCAAGCAAGAGAGATCGCACCAGTTCAAACCGGCCGTCGAACCCAAAGCGCCGGGCAATGGCGATGGTTCGGATCTGATCGTCGCTCCGCTTGATCAACGTTTTACCTTTGACAGTTTCGTCGTCGGCAAACCGAATGAATTGGCGCATGCCGCCGCGCGCCGTGTCGCCGAGGGCGGGCCAGTGACGTTCAACCCGCTTTTCCTTTATGGCGGTGTCGGGTTGGGCAAGACGCACCTCATGCATGCGATCGCGCATGAATTGCGTTCAAGGCAGCCTCAACTGCGGGTGCTCTATCTTTCTGCCGAGCAGTTCATGTACCGGTTTGTTCAGGCGCTTCGCGACAAGGAAATCATGGGGTTCAAGGAATTGTTCCGGTCCGTGGATGTCCTGATGGTCGATGACGTCCAGTTCATTGCCGGCAAGGATTCAACTCAGGAAGAGTTCTTTCACACCTTTAACGCGCTCGTCGATCAGAACAAGCAGATCGTCATCTCGGCCGATCGGGCCCCGGGCGAAATCAAGGGGCTGGAAGAACGGATCAAGAGCCGCATGCAATGCGGGCTGGTCGTGGATCTTCACCCTACCGATTATGAATTGCGGCTGGGGATTTTGCAGCAAAAGGCCGATCAATATCGCGGCCAGTATCCTGACCTCCGGATCGCGCCCGGTGTACTGGAATTTCTTGCCCATCGGATATCGACGAACGTGCGCGTGCTGGAGGGGGCGCTGACGCGGCTGTTCGCATTTGCTTCTCTGGTCGGGCGCGAAATTTCGCATGAACTGACGCAGGATTGTCTGGCCGACATTCTGCGCGCCTCTGACCGCAAGGTGACTATCGAAGAGATTCAGCGCAAGGTCAGCGAACACTACAACATCCGGCTTTCCGACATGATCGGGCCAAAGCGCGTCCGCACGATTGCGCGGCCCCGGCAGGTGGCAATGTACCTTGCCAAGACGATGACGACACGTTCGCTTCCCGATATCGGACGGCGCTTTGGCGGGCGCGATCATACGACGATCATGCACGGTGTGCGCAAGGTTGAGGAACTGAAATCGACCGACAGCCAGCTTGCCGACGATCTGGACCTTTTGCGGCGTCTGCTGGAAGCTTGAATCTGGGTATTGCGGCCTTGACCCTTTGTCCAATCCATCGGACATTCCCGAAAATTCTTGAGCCTTGGGGGAAAGGTGCTAACTTCGCCCTCCCGGTTGTCGTTAGGGGATGGAAATGAAGATCAGCATCGAGCGCGCGACGCTTTTGAAGGCGGTGGGTCAGGCCCAATCGGTAGTGGAGCGGCGCAACACGATTCCGATCCTCGCCAACGTTCTGATCGAAGCTGAAGGCGACACGGTCAGTTTCCGTGCAACCGATCTCGATATCGAGGTTGTCGACAAGGCCGATGCGCAGGTGGAGCGTGCGGGCGCGACGACGGTATCCGCGGTGATGTTGCATGAAATCGTCCGCAAACTTCCCGATGGCGCACTGGTGCAACTGGCCGATGATACCGCTTCGGGGCGTCTGACGGTTCAGGCCGGGCGCTCGATGTTCTCTCTGGCAACCCTGCCCAAGGAAGATTTCCCGGTCATGGCGTCGTCTGAATATGCCGCAAATTTCTCGGCCCCTGCGGCCGTTCTGCGCCGGTTGTTCGACAAGTCGAAATTCGCGATTTCGACCGAAGAGACACGCTATTACCTGAACGGCGTCTACATGCATGTGGCGAAGGCGGAAGACGGGCCAAGCCTGCGCTGTGTCGCCACTGACGGGCACAGGTTGGCCCGTATCGACGCGGCGCTGCCTGACGGTGCGGCAAACATGCCGGGCGTGATTGTCCCGCGGAAGACGGTCGGCGAGTTGCGCAAGCTTCTTGATGAAGACGACATGCAGATTGCGGTATCCGTGTCCGAAACAAAAGTGCGGTTCGCAACACCGAGGATCACCCTGACGTCGAAAGTCATCGACGGCACCTTTCCTGACTATTCGCGCGTCATTCCAACCGGAAACACGAAGCGGCTGGAGGTTGATGCATCGGAGTTTGCCAAGGCCGTTGACCGCGTTGCGACTGTGTCGTCCGAGCGGTCACGCGCTGTGAAACTCTCGATCGATGAAGATCGTCTTGTCCTGTCTGTCAACGCGCCCGACGCAGGCGCGGCCGAGGAAGAATTGGCGGTGGCTTACGGCGATGACCGGCTCGATATCGGGTTCAACGCAAAGTATCTTCTGGAGATCGCGAGCCAGGTCGACCGTGAGAACGCCGTCTTTCTTTTCAATTCCTCAGGTGATCCGACCTTGATGCGTGAGGGTAACGATACATCGGCGGTCTATGTCGTGATGCCCATGCGCGTCTGATCCAGACGGTAGGGGCAGCGTCGGGCGAGCGTATTTGGACCAAGAAAGAAAGTGCGGGGCGCGGTGCCAGCTTTTGCCGTCACAACGCTTGGAATGTCGCATTTCCGGTCACACCGACGGACCGAATTGCGTTTTGATGGCCGGCCGGTTGCAATCTTCGGCCCCAACGGGGCGGGTAAGACCAACATCCTGGAGGCCGTTTCTCTCCTGTCGCCCGGACGCGGGTTGCGTCGTGCCGCAGCAGATGATTTCGCACGTAAGCCCGAGGCAATAGGGTGGAAACTGACCGCATCCGTTTCAAGCCTGGGACGCCTGCATGAGATTGAGACCTCTGCCGCGCCGGGTCAGACCCGAAATGTGACCATAGACGAAAAACCAGCAGCGCAGGCAGCACTTGGGCGGATCTTGCGTATTCTGTGGCTGGTGCCAGCGATGGACAGGCTCTGGATTGAGGCGGCCGAGGGAAGGCGGCGGTTTCTTGATCGGATGACAAATTCATTCGATCCGGGCCATGCGGATGAGGTTCTCGCCTATGAAAAGGCAATGCGGGAACGCAATCGTTTGCTGAAGGATAATGTGCGCGATGCCGCATGGTATGGCGCGCTGGAAATGCAGATGGCCAGCGCAGGCGCTGCAATCAGCGCCAACCGCGCGATGGCGGTCGCCCGCGTGCACGCGGCGCAGAATGCCAGTGACACCGTCTTCCCGGCAGCCGAGCTTGCGATCGTGGCGCCGGATGGGTCGGAATTCCCTGTAGAGAGTAGGGAACTGGCGGATGCATTCGCCAAAAGCCGGGCAAACGATCTGGCCGCCGGGCGAACGCTTGTAGGGCCTCACCGCGCGGATGTGAGTGCGATCTACATCGCAAAGGGATCACCGGCGGCGCAATGCTCGACCGGCGAGCAGAAAGCCCTTCTGATTTCTCTTGTTCTCGCCAACGCCCGCGCCCTCGCGGATGAACTGGGTGCCGCACCGGTGCTGCTTTTGGACGAAATCGCAGCGCATCTGGACGATGATCGGCGCCACGCACTTTACGATGCGATCTGCGCCATGGGGACACAGGCATTCATGACGGGAACCGGGGCAGAGCTGTTCGAAGGATTGTGTGAACGCGCCCAGACATTTGAAGTCGTCGAAAACGGAGGCGACTCCCTTGTAAGGGAGCGGGGAACAATATGACACCACAACGCGTGAGCCTGATCACACTGGGGGTCGCTGATCTTGCCGCTTCGAAGGCTTTCTATGCCCGGCTCGGGTGGCGCGAGGTGCGACCGCAAGATGGAATTGCATTCTATCAAATGAATGGTCTTTTGCTGGGGTTGTTCCCACTCGGAGAATTGGCGAAGGATCAGGGCCGGCCCGAAGCGAGGCTTGGGACGGGTGCCATCACCCTCGCTCAGAATTTCGCCGCGGATGCTGAAGTGGATACGGCATGGGCCGCGGCGGTTTCGGCGGGCGCTGTGCCGCTCAAAAAACCGCAAAAAGTGTTCTGGGGCGGGTATTCGGGATACTATGCCGACCCAGACGGTCACGTCTGGGAAGTGGCAATGAACCCATTCTGGCAGTTGACCGAAGATGGCCGCGTCTCAATCCCGGATACGGGCAACTGAACGGCGCACCACGGCTTGGACGCTAGACGATTGTGGCCTGCGTCGCCGCACGCAAATCGGCTTCGCTGACGCCTTCGGCGGTTTCAACGATCCGCAACCCGCCCTCGACCACGTCAAGCACCCCAAGATTGGTGATGATACGGTCGACAACGGCCCTGCCCGTCAACGGCAGTGTGCATTCCTTCAGCACCTTGCTTTCGCCGTGTTTGGACGTGTGATCCATAACGACGACGACACGGCCGACGCCCGCGACAAGATCCATCGCACCGCCCATACCCTTGACGAGCTTTCCCGGAATCATCCAGTTCGCAAGATCACCATTCTCGGCGACCTCCATCGCGCCAAGGATCGCCATCGCGATTTTTCCGCCACGGATCATCGCGAAGCTTTGCGCACTGTCGAAGAATGCCGAGTGCGGCAATTCGGTAATTGTCTGCTTGCCGGCATTGATAAGGTCTGCGTCCTCTTCGCCCTCATATGGAAACGGCCCCATGCCCAGCATGCCGTTTTCCGATTGCAGCGTGACCTGAACGCCGTCCGGGATATAGTTCGAAACCAGCGTCGGAATACCGATACCAAGATTGACGTACATGCCGTCCTTCAGTTCCTGCGCAGCCCGCGCCGCCATCTGATTGCGATCCCACATTGTCGACACCTTTCGGATTTGTATTAGCGTTATGCCGCCTTTTGCGGCAGTTGTTCCAGATATTCCTTGATGCACAACCGACCGAAGTCGTCATTCATGTGATTGCCGTCCTCGTCGGGATGCGCCTCGCCCGACAGCCGCTTTGAGCCGGAGCTGAAGTGATCAAGCGTAAGTCCGCTGCCATCCAATGACGCAATGGGCTGCGGCAAAAACGCAATTCCGGATTCGGAAAGCCGATGGGCGACCAGTTTCGCATGCAGATTGTAGATGGCCCCGAGACCCGCCGGGGAAAGACCCGCGTTTCGCGCCGCCTGCACCGTTTGCCGAGGCTTCAGAAGCAAGGTGACCCTTGCGCGGCGCAGAGCCAAGCAAAACTCGGGTTGAGGCGCACTATCCACGATACGACGGATCCGGTTGCGCAGGAAGGGTTCCGCCAAACGGCCGGAATTGGCCAGGACAGTATCTACAGCATCCCCTTTGGCGTCTAACAAAGAAAGGGCCTGGTTCGGCTGGAAATATGCCCCGACAAGAAGAATGTCGTCATATGACTCCAGATCCACTACCAGTTCGCGGTTGATCCGGCGCATGATCTCAAGCGTCTTGGACGGAACGGACTCCGGTTCAAGAAGGCCGAACCTGCTATCCGTCCCACGCTGCAACTTGCTGAAATTGCGGCCCGGCGCGGCGAGGAAATCCACCGAAATACTCTGGCGACACGACCCCTTGAGCAACTCCCATCCCAGCCGCAGCGCAGCTACGTGAGAGTTTCCGACGATTAGAATGCGCGTCACCAGAGCGTGTCCCTCTTCCGGCTTGCTTGGCAATTACCGCTTTCGGGTGGTCCGATTTTCGATCCGCTTTTCGTGCTCGCCCTGAATCAGCCGGTGCACATAAATCCCCGGAAGGTGAATCTTGTCCGGATCGAGGCTTCCCGTCGGGACAATTTCTTCAACCTCGGCAATGCAGATCTTGCCACAGGTCGCCGCTGGCGGGTTGAAGTTCCGCGCGGTTTTCCGAAAGATGAGGTTACCTGTCTCATCCGCTTTCCAAGCCTTGACGATCGCCAGGTCGGCCACAATCCCGCGTTCGAGGATATAGGTTTGCCCGTCGAAATCCTTATGCTCCTTGCCTTCCGCGATGACGGTTCCAACGCCGGTTTTGGTGTAGAAGCCCGGAATGCCAGCGCCCCCTGCGCGCATCCTCTCGGCCAGGGTTCCCTGCGGATTGAACTCAAGCTCAAGCTCGCCGGATAGATACTGCCGCATGAACTCGGCATTTTCGCCTACGTAAGACGAGATCATTTTCTTGATCTGGCGCGTCGCAAGCAGTTGCCCAAGCCCAAAGCCGTCTACGCCTGCATTGTTGGAAGCTATGGTAAGATCCTTGGTCCCGGCATCCCGGATTGCCGCGATCAAGAGCTCGGGTATACCGCTAAGTCCAAACCCCCCAGCCGCGATCAGCATTCCATCGAACAGAACCCCGTCCAGCGCCTTCTGCGCGTTGTCATAGACTTTCTTCATGGTCGTTCTCCGATAGCCTCACGCGCGATTTGTGGCGCGCCATTAGGGTCGTGTCAATCGCTGCGCCGCGGCAATCGACGCTCCGGCAGCCGGCAGAAACCGGCCACGCTTCGGAAACCTCTGTTAACTGGAACCACTCTTTTTGGCGCTCGCCGTCTTTTTCGCGGGCTTTTTCGCGCTAGCCTTCTTTGCGGCGGGTTTTTTGGCCGACGGCTTGCTGCGCGGTCCAGCCTTTTTTGTCGCCTTTGCCGCGATCAATTCAAGCGCCTGCTCCATCGTCACCGCTTCCGGGGAAATGTCCTTGGGCAAGGTTGCGTTGACCTTTTCCCACTTCACATAGGGTCCGTAGCGGCCGGACATTACCTGAATGGCACCACCATCGGGATGCTCGCCCAGTTCACGCAAGGCAGCGGGCGTTGCCCGCCCGGACCGCACCGCTTTCTGTGCAAGCACTTCCATCGCGCGGTTCATCCCGACAGAAAAGACTTCATCAACGTCAGGCAGGTTTGCATAGACACGTCCGTGCTTCACATAGGGCCCATATCGGCCGATCCCGGCCTCCACCAGTTCGCCGTCCTCGGGATGGGGGCCAATCTGGCGCGGCAGGTTGAGCAGCATCAGCGCCTTTTCAAGGTCAATTGCCTCGGCAGGCCAGCTCTTCGGCAGGCTCGCCCGTTGGGGTTTTGGGGTGTCTTCGCTGGCCTCGCCGCGCTGTACATACGGCCCGAAACGACCCGAGCGCAGCGAAATGGTCATGCCGTTCCCGTCTTCGCCAAGCTCACGATCCCCGGCAGCGGCGTCATCCGAATTCGCAGCAGACAAAGCACGCGTATAGCGGCAGTTCGGATAATTCGAACAGCCGATGAACGCCCCGCCCGATCTTGCCGTCTTGAGATTCAGGCGGCCTTCTCCGCATGTAGGGCAAACGCGCGGATCGGTCCCATCCTCCCGCGGCGGGTAAAGGTGAGGAGACAGAAAATCATCGATTTTCTCAAGAACTTCACTGATCCGCAAATCGGAGGTTTCAGCAATCGCCGCCGTGAAGTCACGCCAGAATCGCGCCAGAACATCCTTGTAATTGCGCTCTCCGTCCGAAATCTCGTCCAGTTCGGTTTCCAGGTCGGCAGTAAAATCATATTCCACGTAGCGGCGGAAGAAATTCGTCAAAAAGGCAGTGACAAGCCGCCCCTTGTCCTCCGGGATCAGGCGGTTTTTTTCCTTACGGACATAGTCGCGATCCTGAATCGTCGTAACGATCGAGGCGTAGGTTGACGGACGGCCTATTCCCAGCTCTTCCATCCGCTTGACCAGCGTAGCTTCGGTATACCGCGGAGGCGGTTGCGTGAAATGCTGCTCGGACGTGACAGCGCGTTTGTCCGCACGCTCGCCCTGCGTTATTTGCGGCAGGCGCGCGCTGTCGTCGTCGCCGTCATCATCACGCCCTTCGTCATAGACCTTCAGAAAACCGTCGAACATGACCACCTGGCCATTAGCGCGCAGCATCACCTCGCCGTCCGGGCTGCCAACATCGACCGTCGTGCGCTCCAAACGGGCTGCGGCCATCTGGCTGGCGATTGTGCGCTTCCAGATCAGGTCATAGAGCCTTTTCTGATCACCCTCGGCACGCAACTTTTCCGGAGAAAGGTTCATGTCGGTGGGCCGAATGCACTCATGCGCTTCCTGCGCATTCTTGGCCTTGTTCTTGTAAATACGGGGTGCGTCCGGCACGTACTCGGCCCCGAAACGCCGCTTGATCTCATCTCTGGCCGCCATCACTGCCTCCGGCGCCATGTCGATGCCGTCGGTACGCATGTAGGTGATGTGGCCGGCCTCGTAGAGACGCTGGGCAGCGGACATTGTGGCCTTCGCGCCCATTCCAAACTTGCGGCTGGCTTCCTGCTGCAGGGTCGAGGTCATGAACGGGGCGTAGGGATTGCGGTTCGCCGGTTTGGATTCAACCGATTTCACGACAAGGTCGCGGGACGAGACCGCGTGCACTGCCAGGTCGGCCGCAGTTTCGTTGGCAATATCGTACTTGTCGAGCTTCTTGCCGCCCAGCACACTAAGCTTTGCGCGAAACTCCTGTCCGCGCGGGGTGACCAGCGTTGCGGTCACGCTCCAATATTCGCGGGCACGAAAGGCTTCGATTTCCAGCTCGCGCTCGACGATCAAGCGCAGGCAAACAGACTGGACGCGACCTGCGGATTTCGCGCCGGGCAGCTTGCGCCACAAGACCGGCGACAGGTTGAATCCGACCAGATAATCCAGCGCTCGCCGCGCTAGATAGGCCTCGACCAAAGCGGAATCGACCTCGCGCGGATGGGCCATCGCTTCGGTTACGGCCGACTTCGTGATCGCGTTGAATGTGACGCGCTGCACGGTCTTGCCCTTTTTCAGGCTTGATGCGAGCGCTTCCTTCAAATGCCACGAAATCGCCTCGCCTTCCCTATCGGGGTCGGTCGCGAGGATCAGCGTGTCATCGGATTTCAAAGCCTCGGCTATGGCGCGGACATGCTTACGGCTTTCGCTGGCCACCTCCCATTTCATATCGAAATCGGACTCAGTATCGACCGAGCCATCTTTGGGAGGAAGGTCGCGCACGTGGCCGTAAGAGGCGAGTACCGTGTAGCCCGAACCCAGATATTTGTTGATTGTCTTGGCCTTGGCAGGTGATTCGACAACAACAACGGCCATGGCGTCCTCGTAATAATGCGTGTTCGGCTTTGGGCGGCGAACATGTGTTGCAAGTACCGGGAATGTCAATGACCGGGATCAGATCAAGGCAAAGTGGGCGCAGCCCCCCGCACGGCCCCATCATTCCAGCGCCCCCCTGAGGGAACCGATGGAGCTGCAACGCGAAGTCGTCTTCGACCCTCTCCTGCAATGGCCGGCGTGTCATTCTCGTGCCGCAAATGTGCAAGGTTTATCGCCATGACCACCTCGCCAAGGGCGGAGAAGTCCCGCCCCCAAGAACGGCAAGGACATGGAGAAGACATCTTCAATGACAAGAGAGGAGCCCGCCGGCGCTTTCGGATGCCACGAGGGTGGCGGCGAAACCACGTTATTGACCTCGCCCCTTTTGACCAACCTCACTCGTCATTCCAAAGCCAGTGCTTATCAGTACATTTGGCACGTTCATCTCGGGCGGATCGAAACGGAAATCATCGCCCAAAAGACCTCTGCGCAATACGCCGTGGATCGGCTGCGGATACGGGCAACAGGCCCGGGCCCCTTCGCTCAATGGACCATGAATTCAGCATGAAGGGCGCCGGCCGCATTTATGCTCTTCAAGATGTCAATCATGTCGCGCGGAGCCACACCAAGGGCGTTCAGGCCCGACACGACGTCTGACAAAGACGAGGTGTCGGCAAGTTCTGCCATGGCGATTCCGGGCTCTTCCTCTATCGCGGCGGAACTGCGCGGAACCACGACGGTTTCGCCCTCGGCGAACGGGTTTGGCTGCACGACGATCGGCGCTTCTTCGATACGAAGCGTCAAGTTGCCTTGGCTGACGGCAACCCGGCTGATCCGCACGTCCGATCCCATGACGATCGTACCCGATCGCTGATCGACGACCACCCGCGCACGCCGTTCAGGTTCGACCAGGATATTCTCGACCCGACCAAGTGCGTGAGCCGGTGAACCCATCCGGGTGGCGCCGATATCAAGTGTGACCGTCCCCGCATCAACCATGATCGCAGCAGCGCGACCAAACTCGGAATTGATGGCTTGTTCTATGCGGCCGGCAGTCGTGAAATCCGGATTGCGCAGAGCAAGCCGAACCTGGGTGAGACCGCTGAAGTCAAATACGATCTCGCGTTCGACCCTTGCGCCGGACGGAATCGAACCTGACGTGGGTACCCCTTGCACGACCTGTGCGCCCTGCCCTTCGGCCGAAGCCCCGCCGGCGATGATCGTTCCTTGCGCCACTGCGTAGATGGCCCCGTCCGCGGCATTCAGTGGCGTCATCACCAATGTACCGCCAAGCAGGCTTTTCGCATCGCCGATTGCGGACACCGTGACATCGATCTGGCTTCCCGTTCGCGCAAATGGCGGAAGCGTGGCGGTGACCAGTACCGCGGCCACGTTCTTTGGCCGAATGCTCTCGCCCGTCACGTTGACGCCAAGACGTTCCAGAATGTTCGACATGATTTCTTCAGTGAACGGAGCATTGCGGATACCGTCGCCGGTTCCGTTTAGCCCCACAACAAGCCCGTAGCCCACAAGATCATTCCCCCTTACACCGTCGAACTCCACGAGATCTTTGATGCGGATCGGGGAGGCCATCGCGGCCTGGCAGCAGCATATCAGTATCAGAGTCAACAACTTAATCATCGGAGATAGTCAGCCAGTGAAAGGCGCGACAGGCGCGCGGTTAGGGTGTAAAGCGTCTCGATCTGGGTCTGGACCGCTTCAAGTGCACTGGCGGTGTCATATGGGTCCGCCGATATGATCTCGTTACGGGCAATCGTCAAAGCTGATCTTTGTGCCTCGTTGCGGGTTGCCGCGTCGGCGATATGCGCCTCGACAGTTCCCACCCCGGCGCGCAGACCTGCAAGTGTATCTGCTGCGCCCAAAAGCGTTTCGCCTGACAGTTTCAGAATTTCGGCCTGTCCCGCCAAGTCGCCGGGCAGGATGCCTTCTGCAACCAACGCGCCAAAGGCAAAGCCCTTTAACAGATCGCGCAGAGCGGGATCCGTTGCCATGGTATCGATCTGAACGGAATCAGTCGGACCCACCAAGAAAGCTGCAAGCGGCTGGTTTGAGCCGCCGTAGATCATATCGACGAACCCGCCGCCGCCGGCAGGTGCGTCGAACCAGGCTGTAATGGTGGCGTCGATCGCGGCTGGCGTAACCTGCCCCGCGGTGGCGAGCATCAACGCATCCAGAATATCCTGGGCCGAGCTGATCGGTTTCTGGTCCGTTGCATTTCCGGACAACAGATAGCGATCTGCAACTTGCGTATTGAGAGCTGAAACGACAGCATCGAATTTCTGACGGGCTTCGCCGGAGATCGATCCCACAAGCGTCGGAGACGAAGATGACGAAGCCATCAACAGGCTTGGCGACAACTCCTCGGCCATAGACTGGACTGAATCCAAAGCAAACTGCAGCGACCCCGTGAAAAGATCGGCTTCCGAAGTTGCCGTCTTGAAGGCGTCCAGGTCACGCAGAGTCTGATCGAGCCCCGCGAGCGCCTTGAAGTCACCCGAGACTGCTGCTGAAAGATCGGCTTGCACACCACTGGTCAATTCCTCGGTCAGGCGCATCAGTTGACCTTGCAATCCGGCGTTATGCCGCCGCATCTGATAGGCTTGGGCCATGTCACCGACAGACAAATAGCTCATCTCAAAGTCCGATCAGTTGTTGGATCAGATCGTCTACGGTCTGTATGACCCGCGCATTTGCGGCAAACGCCTGCTCGACCAGCAAGAGCGACTGCATTTCAGCGTCGGTATCGACGCCATCCGCCAACTCAAGCTCGGTTAACGAACTCTGTCGGGCCACGGAATAGCTTTGCTGGTATTCTGCTTGCTGGCGGGCGGATGAGATACCGGAAAGAACATCTGCCGCCAAACCCGAAGCAGACCGCTGCGCCCCGATGAACGCCCCCGAGGAAGGGACACGTGGATCAGAAAGTGCGCTGGCCAACGCATTCAGAAGCGTCGCGTCACCGACATTCCCCTGAGCCGGCGCACCCAATCCGTCACGCAGTCGCCAAAGCTGACCGCCACGTCCCGGGTCAACCAGGGCATTAAGCTCAATCCGTCCGGCAAGGCCTTCTTCCAAAAGCGGGTCAAGTATGTTGCCCGCATCAGTGAAGAGGCCCGGCTGACCTGACCCGAGCGTCGGATCGACCGAAGAGGTTTCAAACCGCTCGATCAAATCTCGTGCGAAGGCGTCAAGCTGGGATTGTGCCGAAGGCGCAAGATCGTCGCGAATGGCAAACTGGGCACCCAGGGTGCCCCCGCCCAACACCCCGTCATCCCCCGACGGCACTGCCACACCGTTGATCGTCAGACCGGAAAGCGCCCCCGACGCAAGCGTCATGTCGGCGGTTATGACGCCAACGGGCGCGAAGCCGATTACGGCTGGATTCCCCTCAAGCAGAATCGCGCCACCTGTTGTATAGAGCGAGATCTGATCGTGATCCCGCGCGACCTCTCGCACAGGGACAATCTCGGAAACCTTGTCGACCAGAACCTGGCGCTGGTCCATAAGGGCGGTGCCGTCGCGGCCAGAGGCGCGTTGAGCCAGAATTTCTGCGTTCAAGCGATCAATCTGCCCTAGGGTATCGTTAAGTGTGGTGACCTGGATTCTTATGGCGTCGTCGGCTTCCATCCGCGCGCCCTGAATATCGTCCGTCACCGCTTTCAAGTGACCCGTCACCTGATTGGCCGCATCCACGACGGCTTGTAGCCTGGTCTGACTGTCGGGCCGACTAGCCGCCTGCACGAGTGCGGCGCTCAAATTGGCGAGACGCGCGGACAGTGACCCGGCATCTTCCGGGGTTCCGATCAGCTGTTCGACCCGCCCGAGAAAGCTCGACCTGGCGCCTGAATTCCCTGCCTCGGCATCGGCAAGCCGGCGATTGGCGATTAGCGCGGTGTTGACCGCACGCGTCACGCCATCGACATGTACGCCGGCTCCGGTCCCGCCCAGTGATTGCGAGGACAGGTGCAATTCCCTGCGGCCAAATCCTTCGGTCAGTGCATTTGAGACGTTCGACGACACGACCTCTGCGCGCCGTGACGACGCGGTCAGGCCAGACAAGGCATTGGCGAGAGAGGCAGAAAGGCTCATTGCTCAGCTCCGGTTGCGGCCCCACCCGTCCGGATCAGCGTTTGATATTTGTCGTTTCCTGCAACATTTCATCGACGGTCTGAATAACCTTGGCGTTCGACGAATAGGCACGCTGCGTCTGGATCAGGGCGGTCAGTTCCGCCGCGACGTCGGTGGCAGAACCTTCCCTTGCGTAGCCAACGACAGAACCGGTCGGCCCGTCACCCGCATCCCAAAGAAAGAACGAACCCGAATCTGGTGAAACCTGAAACGTCTGGCTATTCATGGCGATCAGGCCATTCGGATTCGGCACATCGACAACCGGGATCTGATAGATCCGACGGGTAAACCCTGTGTCATAGGTCGCGGTGACAAATCCGCTTTCGTCCACTTCAACCGTGGTCAGGTTGCCGACGGGTGAACCGTCCTTGGTGATCGAGGTCGGAGCGAAACTGTCCGAAAGCTGCGTCAACCCGTTCGGATCCCCCAGACGGCCAATTGTCATCGTGATCGGTCCGCCAAACACGGTCAACGCAAGTTCGCCGGTTACCGGATCGTAGGCGCCGCCAGATACCGTGGTTACCGAGGCGAGCGTTCCGCCGTTGGCGCGTGTATCGTCAAAGACAAGATTATATTCACCAATCAACGCTCCGCCCTGCGCCGAGTCGCGAATTTCCATCGTCCATGCGTTGGAGGCCCCCGTGGCCGGTACGGTCGGCGTAAACGTGATGTCCAAAGTATCCGACGTTCCGAGGTTGCCGAAATATTCCACCGACAACGGCAGCGCATTCCCTGCGGCGCCTGCCTCGGTCGCGGTTGCCGGCAGGTTCACGCCCAGATTCATCGTGGTCGTCGGATCGCCAGCAGTCTGGTTGGAGTTGATTACAACCGGCTGAAGCCCGGCGATGGTGTCGCGTGGCAGCACCGGAATGGACCCGTCGGCATTGGCAGGCCATCCGAGCAGGACGAGACCGGATTCCGTTCGCAAGATCCCATCGGAATCCGGCCGGAACGAACCGGTTGTCGTCATCATCAACGGTTGCGCGCCGCCCGAGAACGTGTTCAGCGACACAGCCGACGTAACCGGCAACATGCCACGGCCCGATACCGCCAGGTCGAGTGCATTGTTCGTAGCCACCAAGGCGCCATGCTCGTCGATCAACCGGGTGGTCGCCGCGCGCACGCCGCCCGCCGAATAGGTGCCGGCCCCGCGAGCCTGATTGATCACGAAATTTTCGAAATCGGTTGAAACACGCTTGTAGCCGTAAGTGCCCGAGTTGGCGATGTTGTCCGAAATGGTTGCCAATCGGGTCGCATTGGCGCTGAGGCCAGCCACACCGGCATTGAGCGATGATGAAATGGACATAGGTGCCGCCTTTCTGCTGCTGCGTCCGTCGATTGGGACAAACATGCAGTCGATTGGCTTAATTTTGACCTAATGAATAAAATCGTCGTTATTGCACCTTGCCCGATCGAAGAAGTTTGATCTCGATCCGGTTGTTTCGTATCGCCATCGGATTGGATACAGACGGGTTTCGGTTCCCGTGGCCCGTTACCCGCAGGATCCTTTTTGCAGCCAAACCTTCGGATTCCAGCAGCAGCCGAATTCTGGTTGCGCGCGAAAGCGAAAGGTCCCACGTAGGATCATAGCGAAGAACCTCGGGCATTGACCGCATGTACCCGTCGACGGCCACGCCATTCTCGACAACGCCGAACACCTTTGAGACGACACCGGCAAGTTCGGTCAGCAGTCGCGTCGGCCGGTCCGTCCCTTTCTGAAAAAGCAGTTCGTCGTCGGTGTCGAAAAGCTCGACGATCAGCCCTTCATCGGTAACCCGCGTGACGATGTGGCGGGCGGCCTGCTCCGAGACCATGCTCTCGCCACCAATTCCCATCAGTGCCTCTTCTATCTTGTGCGCGGCTTCGGCGAATTTTGCCGCGTCTTCGGGGGTTTCACTGCTGTCTGTTCCAGTTTGACCCATCGCCTGCCGCTCGACCGCGGGCTTGACGCTCGACGCGCCGGTTCCATTCTGGGCAATCTGATCCTCGGAAAAGACGTTGTCACCGCCGAACGAACCGTCACCGCCGCCAGATACGCGTGAAAGCGGTATCGTCGGACTGAAATAATCCGCGATCCCCTTGCGCTGTTTTTCTGTCGTCGCATTCAGCAGCCACATCAACATAAAGAAGGCCATCATGGCTGTCACGAAGTCGGCATAGGCAACTTTCCACGCCCCACCGTGGTGCCCATCGCCGCCGACGACCTTCTTGCGTTTGATGATGACTGGCGCGGCATTGGTTTGCCCGGCCATTCCACCAACCTTTTCATTCACCCGTCGTCCTGCCTAGCAGCGCGAGTTTAAGATGGTTTTAAACCGTCAAATTTTCCGAACTTTGGCCGCTTGAATCAACGGCTGGTCTCGGCCTCGATTTCCGCCCGGCTTTTGCGCAGACGCTCGGTGGCGGATTTGAGCTGACCACAGGCCGCCATGATATCTTCGCCGCGGGGTGTCCGGATTGGCGATGCATAGCCCGCCTTGTAAATGATATCGGCGAAGGCCTCGATCCGCTCCCAGTCAGAGCGCTCATAGGGGCTGCCGGGCCATTCGTTGAAAGGGATAAGGTTGATCTTCGCAGGTATTCCGCGGATCAGCTTGACCAGGCGTTTCGCATCTTCATCGCTGTCATTCACGCCCTTCAGCATCACATATTCAAACGTGATACGTTCAGAGTTCGACAAGCGCGGGTAATCCCGGAGCGCGTTCAAAAGCGCCTCGATGTTCCACCGCTTGTTGATGGGAACAAGACGATCGCGAACCTCATCGGTGGTGGCGTGGAACGATACGGCCAGAAGGCAGCCGATCTCTTCCGCGGCGCGTGCGATCTCGGGCACGACGCCCGAAGTGGACAGGGTGATACGCCGACGCGAGAGCGTAAGCCCCTCGCCATCCATGACGATCTTCATCGCATCGCGGACATTGTCGAAATTGTAAAGCGGTTCGCCCATTCCCATAAGCACGACATTGGAGATCAGCCGGGTTTCATTCTTGGGCGCGCCCGGTTCCGGCCATTCGCCAAGATCGTCACGGGCAAGCATCACCTGGCCGACGATTTCAGCGGCCGTCAGGTTACGTACCAGTTTCTGGGTCCCGGTGTGGCAAAAGGAACAGGTCAGCGTACAGCCAACCTGAGACGAGACACACAGGGTGCCGCGGCTTTCTTCAGGGATATAGACTGTCTCCACCTCATGCCCGCCGGCGATCCGCAACAGATACTTGCGTGTGCCGTCGGCCGAGATCTGGCGGGTGACAACCTCGGGCAGCGCGATGTCGAAGCGATCCGCCAGCAGCGCCCGGTAGTCCTTTGCCAGATTCGACATTTCCGAAAAGTCGCGCACACCCCAATGGTAGATCCACTGCCAGATCTGCCCGACACGCATCTTGACCTGCTTGTCCGGGGTCCCCGCCGCGCGAAGGATGTCGGCGAGCGCATCGCGTGTCAGGCCGATGATATTCGTCTTGCCGCTAGCGGGCAGATCGCGGCGGATGGTGACTACATCCTGAGTTATCGGCGCGGTGGCCGGATGTCTGGTCATCGGGGCGGTTCCTGAAACAGTCGAAGGCCCCATATAGGCACTTTTTTCCCAAAACGGAACCGTACTTCAGGGGCGCATCGCCTCGAAGAAATTCAGGCTTGCGGGGATACGAACGCCATCTGCGGCCTCGTAGTCGCCAAAACGCCGAGCAAGGTCGGCTGCAATTGCAATGCGGTCGGCCTCCGCCCCCCCTTTTTCGCGCAGAATTCTGGAAACCGGTCCTATCTCTGTTGCCAGATTGGCCGCATCTGCGGCCCTGCCAGAAACCAAAAGATGGCTTTGCACCTCTTCGGCGCAGATTACAGTCAACCCGGCTTTCGAAAGAATGTCGGCAACATAGCCGATTTCTGCGAAGGCAAATTGCCCTGGCTCGCGCGGCCTGTCGGGTTCCACATCGCCCAGGCGCGCGACACCGGCGGCCCTGGCCTCACGATTCCAGGGGTTTTGGTGCAGCGCGGCCCAAGCCACGAACGACAGGCGCGCGCCGGGTCTGAGTGCCTTAGCGAGATTTACAAATCCCGACACGGGATCGGCGAAAAACATCAAGCCGAAGCGCGAGATCAGGAGATCGAATGTGGCCGGGTGAAACCTGTGCGTTTGTGCGTCGGCATGCACGAATTCAATACCGTCTCGCCCCGTGGCGCGCCGGCGGGCCACCTCCAGAAGCGTCGAAGAGATATCTACGCCCGTCACGTTGCCACCCGCGCCGGTCAGATCGGCAGCCGCAAGTGTCGTATCGCCGGCTCCGCAACCAACGTCGAGGATCCGAGACCCTGCGTCGATGCCGGCCCTACGCATCAGCTCATCGGTTATCGGCGCAAATAGCGCATCCAGCCCTGCATGCCGGGCCGCCCATTTCAATCCCGGTCCGGTCGTCCAGAAAGCGGCTTGGCCGGCGTTTGCGCCGACGGCTTCACCGCGCATGCTCAGCCACCGGTTATCTGAACCTTTCCGACAAGCCGCGCACCCTTTTCAGATGACAAGGTTTGCGCCTTGACGTCCGCTTTCACCTCAGCGTCTTTCTGAAGCGAAAGCTCGGAACAATCGATCCGCCCGGAATGGGTGCCCTGAATGGTCACTTGATCGGCCGTGATCGCGCCCTGGACTTGACCGCTTACATGCACATCGACCGAGCGCGAGGCGATGTCGCCATTCACACGCCCCTTTACTTCGACATCGCCGTTCTCCGACTTGATGTTGCCGTCGATGACAAGGTCTTCCTCGATAACCGATCGCGTCATGATTGCTCCTGTTTCCTGCCCCGGGGGGAATATTCCGTTCCAGTGGCTACATGAGATTTTCGGCCCGGCCAAGCCATTGGGTGGATCCAAGCGCGGCGAACGGCCCGGAATCACTCTTTTCGGCAGAAATTCGTCAAGCAGTTGTACTTGCCGCCCGGCATTGCCATGCCTAGTCTCGCGCCGGATCCTACGAGGTTATGATGTCCCACTCTTTCTCGCTTCGCGTCTATTACGAAGACACGGACTTGGCCGGCATTGTCTATTACGCGAACTACCTTCGGTTCATCGAACGCGCGCGAACTGAATGGGTCCGCCAGCAAGGTGTCGATCAGACGCGGATGCGTGACGAGCAGGGCCTTGTGTTTGCCGTTCGACGGATCGAGGCGGATTACCTGCGTCCCGCGCGGTTCGATGACGAACTTACGGTCATCACGCGGGTAGAAGCGATGACGGGCGCGAGAATTGTCCTTGACCAGACGGTCCTGCGCCGGGGCGAAGCTTTGTTTCACGCCTCGGTCACATTGGTTTGCCTGACTGTAACGGGCGCACCCGCACGCCTTCCGGCGGAACTTCGCCGAAACCTTGCCGGGGCTTTGCACTGATCTCGCGCTATTTTTGCCAGACTGACGCAGATGTGTTGGCGTCGGGCTTAAAAGCCGGATAGAATCAGTATTAGAAGAGCCGCAAAAATGTGGCCCAAACCGCGAGCAGAACCTGATGGATACCCAAACCCTTGCCGTGGCGCAGGAGATTGATTTCTCTCTGCTTGCGCTATTCTGGCGTGCGTCTTTTATCGTCAAGCTTGTCATGTTGCTTCTGACTGTGGCCAGCTTCTGGTCCTGGGCGATCATAGTCCAGAAATTCATCTCTTACCGGCAGGCGCGGCAGGAAGCGTCCGTATTCGACCGGGCATTCTGGTCAGGCGAACCGCTGGATGAACTTTTCGAGAAGATCGGTTCTCAGCCTGATGGCGCGTCCGAAAAGATCTTTGCGAGCGGCATGGTCGAATGGCGCCGAAGCCACCGGAAAGACGGCGCGCTGATCACGGGAGCCCAGGCCCGGATCGATCGTTCAATGGACGTAGCCATTGTGAAGGCGACCGAGCGTTTGACGCGCGGTCTGCCGTTCCTCGCCACCGTAGGGTCAACGGCGCCATTCATCGGGCTATTCGGAACAGTCTGGGGGATCAAGGTCGCTTTCGAACAGATCGCGATTTCGCAAAATACCTCTCTTGCCGTCGTGGCGCCGGGTATCGCCGAGGCGCTGGTGGCAACCGCGCTGGGCCTTGTCGCCGCTATCCCGGCCGTCATCTTCTATAACAAGCTCTCCACCGACAGTGACCGCATCATCGCCGGGTACGAGGCTTTCGCCGATGAATTCGCCACGATCCTGTCGCGCCAGCTGGACGCCTGACCGATGGGAGCGGGCGTCATGAAATCGGGTGGAGGCGGTCGGCACCGTCGCCGTGGTGGACGTGGCAAAGCCGCCGTGATGAGCGAGATCAACGTCACACCGTTTGTCGACGTGATGCTGGTGCTCTTGATCATCTTCATGGTCGCGGCCCCGCTTCTGACGGTTGGGGTTCCCCTCGAACTGCCCAAGACCGCGGCGCAGGCGGTGGCAACCGAACAGGAAGAACCGCTGACCGTGTCCTTGCAGGAAGACGGCACCATCTCGATCCAGAATACTCCGGTTTCACAGGATGAATTGATCGCCAAGTTGACGGCCATTGCGAGCGAGCGGACCAGTGACAAGCTCTTTTTGCGGGCGGACGGGAAAATTCCCTACGCCGAGGTTGTGCAAGTCATGGGCGCGCTGAATTCCGGTGGCTTTTCCAACATCGTTCTTGTCACCGACGCGGGCGGACCGCGGTTCGGCGCAGGAGCAGGGAACTGAGGCAGGCGCCATTGGAGCGGTCTGAACGCACAGGCATGATCGTATCAGGCATCGCGCATCTTGGCGCGATCCTGTGGCTCTTGCTTGGCGGCATCTTCTTTTCACATGATCTGCCTCCGCCGGTTGCGACCGCCGAAGTCACGTTGATGTCCGAAGCAGAATTCAGCGCGCTTCAGGCCGCGGCGCCGAAGGCCGCAGAGGAATCGCCGCCCGAGCCGGCTTTGCCAGAACCCGTTGCCGCGCCAGAACCGACACCGCCGCAACCCAAACCCGAACCTGAGCCTGTCCCCGAGCCAACGCCAGAGCCCGATCCGGCGCCGGCGCCAGAACCAACTCCGCCGGCACCCGTCGCCGACAACGCCGCCGAAACAATAGCGCCTGAACCGCAGCCTGACCCGAAGGCTGCGCCCGTCGTGGCCCCGGACCCGGTGTCATCGGGACAAGACACTCCCGAACAGGCACCAGAAGCGGTCGCGGAAACCGCGCCCGAACCCGACGCTGCACCGGCCGAACCTGCCGAAGCGGCGGCCCCACCGGAAACCGGCGAGGTTCTTCAAACCGAAGCGAACAAGGACCAGACCGAACTTGCGTCCGGCGCTCCGCTGACTTCAGCCCGTCCAAAATCACGGCCCGAGAAGCCAGCCCCGAAACCGGAGCCTGATCCCGCGCCCAAGCCCGAGCCCGAGCCCGTACAGACCACCGAAGCCGAACCGGTCAAGGAAGATGCCCCGGACACTGCTGTGAATGATGCGGTGGCAGCCGCGATTGCCGGTGACGTCGCCGAACAGCCCGCACCCGGCACCGGCACGGCGTCTTCCGGCCCGCCGATGACCGGAGGCGAGAAAGACGCTTTGGTGATCGCGGTCAAGCAATGCTGGAACGTCGGCGCACTCTCGACGGATGCCCTGAAAACCATCGTGACGATTGGTGTCAGCATGGACCCGTCCGGCAAGCCAATCAGCAGTTCGATCCAACTTCTGGGTTCTGAGGGCGGCAATGACGCTTCTGTTCGTCAAGCCTTCGAAGCCGGTCGCCGCGCCATCATTCGCTGTGGGCAGAACGGCTTCCCGCTGCCGCCGGAAAAATACGATCAGTGGCAAGATGTAGAAATCGTGTTCAACCCTGAAAAGATGCGGATGAAATGATACCGTTGCGTCGACACCCCCTCGCGCTGCAAACCCGAAACCCACCTGTAGGAAAGGGGATGATATGAATATCCTCCGAACTCTCTGCCTAGCGCTCGCCGCCACTGCACTTTCAACGCCCGTGGCGCTGGCCCAATCCGGCCCGCTCAGGATCGTGATCGAAGAAGGTGTGATCGAGCCACTGCCCTTTGCGGCACCGAATTTCGTAGCTGAAACTGCGTCTGCGGGCGAAGCCGCCGCGAACATCACAAGGGTCATCGCATCGGATTTGACCGGCACGGGCCTTTTCCGGGAAATTCCCGCCTCTGCCTTCATCAGCGGGGTGAGCAGCTTTGACGCGCCGGTCGCCTATCCTGATTGGAAAGCGATCAACGCGCAGGCGCTGATCACGGGCGCCGTCTCTCAGGGCAGCGATGGCCGGCTGAACGTCAAGTTCCGCCTCTTCGACATTTTTTCCGGCGCTCCCCTTGGTGACGGTCTTCAATTCGCTGGCGGCCAAGGCGACTGGCGGCGCATCGCGCATAAGGTCGCCGATCAGATTTACAGCCGGATCACAGGCGAGACCGGATATTTTGACAGCCGGGTCGTCTACGTCTCGGAATCCGGCCCGAAGGACAATCGTCAGAAGCGGTTGGCCCTCATGGATTATGACGGGGCCAATATCCAGTACCTGACGGACGCCTCGACGATCGTCCTTGCACCACGGTTTTCGCCCTCGGGCGATCGGGTTCTTTATACTTCCTTTGAAACCGGCTTTCCCCGGATCAAGCTGATGGATCTTGCCAGCGTGTCATCGCGTGCCCTGGCTGAGCTGAATGGCAACATGACCTTCGCGCCAAGGTTTTCACCTGATGGCGGGACGGTTGTCTTTTCGCTCGAACAGGGCGGCAATACAGATCTTTACTCGATGCAGCTTTCGTCGGGCCAGATGCGGCAACTCACCAACGCGCCGTCAATCGAAACAGCGCCGTCATTTTCCCCGGATGGCAGCCGGATCGTCTTTGAAAGCGACCGGTCGGGAAACCAGCAGCTTTATGTCATGTCGGCCAATGGCGGAGAAGCGACGCGGATCAGCTTTGGCGAGGGTCGCTATGGTACGCCCGTCTGGTCGCCCCGCGGTGATATGATCGCATTCACCAAGCAGAATGCAGGACGGTTCCACATCGGAGTAATGCGCACTGACGGCAGCGAAGAACGGCTTCTGACCGCCTCATTCCTTGATGAAGGCCCGACCTGGGCACCAAACGGCCGCGTGATCATGTTCGCGAGGGAATCCTCGGGCGCGGCCGGTGTTTCGCAACTCTACTCGGTGGATATCACCGGCCGAAACCTTCGCGCGGTTCCAATCGAAGGTGGAGCGTCCGACCCGGCGTGGTCGCCGCTTCTTCCGTGACAGATCGCGTTCCCAAGTGCTTCGCGTAGTGTTAAACTGACCAAATCGAGCTAAAAAACAAAGGCGGCTAACCCGATGATCAGATTTTCCACAATTCTTCTGCTTTCAGGCGCTCTGGCGCTGACGGCCTGTAACAATCCCGATCGTTTCGGCGCCGGCGGCGCTGGCGCGGGCGGGGCCGGCGGCATTTCCGCAGGGGCCCTCGGCGATCCGAATGACCCGAACTCGATCGCCTATTTCAACCAGACGATCGGCGACCGCGTTCATTTTGCGGTGGATCAGCATGTTCTCACCCCGGAAGCCCAGACAATTCTCGCACAACAAGCATCCTGGCTGAACAGCCATCCCGGGTATACCGCGATCATCGAAGGCCATGCCGACGAACAGGGAACACGCGAGTATAACATCGCGCTGAGCGGACGGCGGGCCAACTCGGTTGTCGAGTACCTCGTTTCACAAGGCGTGTCCGCTGCGCGCCTTCAAACCGTCGCTTATGGCAAGGAGCGGCCGCTGGCCGTCTGTTCGGACGAAAGCTGCTATGCCCAGAACCGGCGCGCCGTGACGGTTGTCGGCGCGGGCGCGGGCGTCTGAGGACCCGAGCATGATCCGGTCGATCCTCGCACCTCTGGCAGTGGCGGCGGCTCTCGCCGCCCCTGCTGCAACGTTCGGACAGGACCGCGCGCAAACGGTCGCAGATATGCGTGCAGAGCTTTCGTCACTGGCGGCCGAGCTTCAATCGCTGCGGGCCGAGCTGATTTCAGGCGGGGCGACCGCACTGACCGCTGCCGGCGGTGCGTCGGCGCTTGATCGGATGAACGCGATGGAGAATGCGCTTTCGCAGATCACATCGCGGACCGAGGCACTGCAGAACCGGATTGACCGGATTGTCGCCGATGGCACCAATCGGATCGGCGATCTGGAGTTTCGGATCTGCGAACTGGAGGACGGTTGCGATCCCGCGAACCTGCCGATAACGGCAAGTCTAGGCGGGGCTGCCGGCGCAACCGCACCGGCCGGGCCCGATGTCGGCGGTTCGGTTGCTGCCACGGCACCCGGACCCGAGCTCGCCGTCAGTGAAAAAGCCGATTTCGATCGCGCCAAGGCCACGCTCGATGCCGGAGATTTCGTCGGGGCCGCCGCGCAGTTTCAGGCCTTCATCACCAATTACCCCGGAGGGCCACTTTCGGGGGACGCGGAATATCTGAGGGGCGATGCCTTGCAGCAGGCCGGCGACATATCGAATGCCGCACGTGCCTATCTGAACGCATTCTCAGGCGCACCGAATGGCCCGCGCGCGCCTTCCGCATTGCTCAAGCTTGGGGCGGCGCTCGGCCTGCTCCAGCAGACACAGGATGCCTGCGTGACCCTCGGCCAGGTTGGCGCGCGGTTTCCGACAGCGCCCGAGGCGGTTGAAGCGACAACCGCGATGCGGGCTCTTGGCTGTTCGTGACCGAAGCCACACCGCCGCCTGGCGCGTATGACGATTCCCGACTGCTGCGCGCCGCCGATTGGGTATTCCCGGGCGGCTGGCCAGAGCGGATCGGGGTCGCGGTTTCGGGCGGCGGCGATTCAATGGCTTTGCTGCATCTTCTAGCACGCAATCAGGCCCGGCGCGGATGCGTGGTCCATGCGGTCACGGTTGATCATCGCTTGCGCGCGGAAGCGGCTGACGAAGCCCGCACCGTCGCGCGCTTCTGCAAGACGCTCGGCGTTCCGCACCAGACGCTTGTTTGGGATCACGGACGCATCACGCAAAACCTGCAGGATACGGCTCGTCGCGCACGTTATCGCCTGATCGGGGAATGGGCACTTGCCACCGGAATCGGCCATGTCGCCATCGGTCACACTGCCGACGATCAGGCAGAAACATTTCTGATGGGGTTGGCACGACAAGCGGGGATTGACGGCCTTTCGGGCATGCGCGGCACCTGGGATGACGAAGGGATCGCATGGTCGCGACCACTCTTGCGCATTTCGCGCATGACTTTGCGCGACTATTTGCTCCGCAACCGCATTGACTGGATCGAAGACCCGTCGAACCAGAACGAAGACTTTACCCGGATCAAGGCACGGAAAGTCCTCGGGGCACTTGAACCGCTTGGAATCACGGTCGAAAAATTGACCGGCGTGGTCCACAATCTATCATCAGCCCAGAATGCGCTTCGCGTGGCGGCTTGCGAAAAAGCCGTGCAACTGGTCCGCGAAAGCGCCGGCGAACTCATGATCGACCGCGAGACGTTTCGACAGTCCGACACGGAATCCAACCGGCGGATAGTGATTGGTGCGCTTCGCTGGATTGCGCGGCCGCCCTATCCTCCGCGCGCGGAAGCCATCGAACGCTTTTGCGAGTCGATCCGAACAGGTCGCGACGCGACGTTGGCTGGCTGCCGGCTGAAAACCGGCGGTGAAACCGCTGTTATCCGGCGGGAACCAAGCGCCATTCGAAGCCTCGAAACGCCAACGGGCGTGGTTTGGGACAATCGATGGAGGCTGTCCGGGCCGCATGCGCCAAACCTGACAGTTCGGCAACTGGGGCCGGAAGGTCTGAGGCAATGCCCGGACTGGCGTTCCAGCGGATATTCCCGGGCGACCTTGCTCGTAAGCCCGGCAATCTGGCGAGGCGACCGGCTGATTTCAGCGCCTTTGGCGGCACCGGATGGCCAATGGACAGCAGAAATCGTCCAAGGATTTCATTCATTCTTGTTATCGCATTGAACCCGGCCCCTTTATCTCTATTTTAGGGTAAGCTTTCGCCGCAGGCTGACGCGGCACCGGTTGTATTGGAGGAACTCCGTGGGTAACGCGCGCAATATCGCTTTCTGGGTCGTGCTCTTTCTGCTGATCCTGGCGCTTTTCAACCTGTTCGGAAACGGACAGACCACGATGAATGCGCGCACACTATCCTACTCTGAATTCGTTCAAAAAGTGGACGCCGGAGATGTCAGTGCCGTCGTGATCGATGGCGAGCAGGTCGAATTCCAGACCAAGGACGGCAAATCATTCGTGACCGTGAAGCCGGCGGGTGAAGAACTGAACGACAAGCTGGTCGAAAGCCTGATTGCCAAAGATGTCTCGGTCAAGGCCAAGCCGCAGGAACAATCGGGCTTTTTCTCGCTTTTGGGGGTGTGGCTGCCGTTCCTGGTGCTGATTGGCATCTGGATTTTCTTCATGAACCGGATGCAGGGCGGCGGGCGCGGTGGTGCCATGGGTTTCGGCAAAAGCCGCGCAAAGCTTTTGACTGAAAAACATGGGCGTGTGACCTTTGACGACGTGGCCGGGATTGATGAAGCCAAGGAAGAGCTGGAAGAGATCGTAGAATTCCTGCGCAACCCGCAGAAGTTCAGCCGGCTTGGCGGCAAGATCCCGAAAGGCGCGCTGCTCGTCGGCCCTCCGGGCACCGGTAAGACGCTTCTCGCACGCGCCATCGCGGGCGAGGCGGGCGTGCCCTTCTTCACCATCTCCGGCTCGGACTTCGTGGAAATGTTCGTCGGCGTCGGCGCCAGCC